>JANTGY010000140.1 GCA_024762695.1 Anaerolineae bacterium | reverse complement strand
TTCCTGATTAACAAACTACCTGCGATTGTCATACCTGCGAAGGCAGGTATCCATCTTTTTTAGAGGAGTGGATTCCCGCCTGCGCGGGAATGACATGACCAGATTTTTATAAAGGAACAACTCTAAAGATTCAGTAGGATGGGAAATACTCCCGAAAATATAATGAAGTTTGCCCGGTTTGTCGAGGATACATCCTGAACACTTTCACCCTATTCAATTTGCATTTGAATCAAGTATTGGGCGACGGCCGTTTCCAACCCCATCTCCCCCGCGATCACAGCCGGCCGGTACAAACTCAGCCAGCGCGGAACCAGCGAACGCCCCGTGCGCCATTCGTGGTAGATGATGCGGGCCACCGGCCCGGCCCCCTCCAAAAAACCCGACTCATGAAAATCCCGATCCGTTTGGGCCATGTCGTAATCCAAATAAACGATTTTGGCTTGCCACCGTCCATTTTGCCACACAATTTGAGCATAACTGGCCCGCGTATCGCCATAGCAAAGCTGCCCTGCCGAGCCAGAATTGACGATAAGCGTCTCATCCACGCGCCGGATGAAAGCGTGATGGATGTGAGCGGCAGCGAACAGAGCGGGCGCCGGATCAATTTGCCGCCGTACTTTGGCGATAGGCGTGTGCGGTAAAATGCTGTCCCGGTTGCCGCGCCGGGAAGCGTGGGTGATGTGGGCCTGGCTGCCATCGGGCGCGGTTAGGGTGTGGCTGGTCGGCCAATCAGCCAACCCGGCGGCGGCCCCGTTTAACTGTTGGTATGTCCAGTAGGAGGGGCGGTTGATGTCGAAGGCACGGCCGTTTTGGGGGGAACGGCCGTTTTCTGCATGGGCCGCCACATACGTTTCATGATTGCCTTGAATTAACTGCCATGCGGCCGTCTTCTCCTTGCCGCGCACAAAATTTAAGCATGCTGCCGGTTTGGGGCCGCGATTAACCACATCCCCATTCATGAAGACAAAATCTGGACGCCACGCTTCGATATGTTCTGTGACGACGTACAGCGCCGGCAAATTGCCATGAATGTCAGAGAGAATGGCGATCTTCATGCCCGTATCTTACCAAAGCCGGCTTGTTTTTCACCTAATTGGACGTATTCTGGCGGCGACCTTTGGATATTCGATCGTTTTCTGATCGCTTGCCCCATAAACTGGCAGTGAGAGGTGGAGAAAAGGAATCGGACAACATGAAAAACAGTCAACAGACAGATTATCATGCTTATTTACTGCGGCTGTGGCGCGAGGGCCAACAAATGCCCTGGCGGGCTATGGTGGAAGACCCCCATACTGGTCAAAAACAAAACTTCGCCAGTTTGTCGCGCCTTTTTGCCTTTCTGGAAACGCAAATCGATCCATCGGTTGAATTGCCTTCAGAATCAAGCGATGGCTAGATCAACAGCTTGTTTATGATTTCTTGAATCAGGGCTTCGGCGGTTATGGCCCGGCCTTGTTCACTGTAGACGGCCGTATCCGCAGCGGGAATGGCCCCGTTTAGCCGGGCTAAGAGGCGATTGGCTTTATCTTCCAACTGTTGCCCAATATCGGGTTGAGCCAAAACAAAAGCGATTGTTTTGAGCGCTTGGGCATTGTGACCTTCACTGTGCGCCAATTGGGCAACGGCCGTCAACAATTCTTGAATCAGTCGCGAAGATTGCAGCGCCAACGCCAAATGCAGCGCTTCCACGTAATAGCGTTTCGCTGTTGATAAGTCGCCAGCCTGGGCGATGACGCCAGCCAGTTGTTCCAATCCGCTGACAATAGCGCGTCGGTTGCCGGATTCCCGATAGATCGCCAAACTTTGGCGGATCAGATCGGCCGCCGCCTCCCCATCCCCCAACTGCGCCGTCACCTGCCCCAAATAACTGAGCGCAGCCGAGATGCCATACTGATAATCAACTTCCCGGTAAAGAGCCAGACTCTCTTGAAAATGCTGTTGAGCGCGTTCAAAATCGCCAACGGCCTGGGCGGTCGCGCCCTGGTTGATGAGCACTTTGGCAATGCCGAATCCATCGCCTAGCTCTTGGGTAATCGCCAAACTCTCGGCAAATAGGTTTTCTGCAGCGGCGAAATCAGCGCTTTCCTCGCATAGGATGTTGGCCAAACTGTTTAACGATTGCGCCTGACCAAATGGATCATCAATTTCACGAAAAATAGCTAAACTTTCTTCAACCTGTTCGCGGGCGCGCGTGTAATTGCCTTGCCAGTAATGCAAACGGCCGTTTGCTTCCAATGCCATTGCCAACTCTTTAGGCGAGTCGATGCGGCGTAAAAGTGACAAACTGCGCGTCAACAAGGATTGGGCCTCGTCATATTGGCTTAACCAGGCGGAAAATTCGGCTTGCCGCCACAAAATGCGGGCTAAAAGCGCGTCGTCGTCCGGCACAATGGCGGCGGCGTTTTGGAACGCCGTGTATCCTTCATGCAGCCAACTGCGCGCCCAGTAAAAAAGGTACATTCCCGCTAACGCCTGATCGAGCAAGTCCGTTTTTCTGTGTTGGAGCAGCCACTGCCAGGCCGCACGCACGTTATCCAATTCGGCGCTGATTTCGGCCAATGCCTGTTTTTGGCCGCTCTGGAGCAAAGTGTTTTCTCGTTGCTGTAAGAATTGGACATAGTGACGGCCGTGTCGCTCCTGCGCGTCTATTTCTTGTGGCGGGTTTTGGGCCAGCTTTTCCCCGGCGAATTGGCGGAGCAGGGCATGTAGGTGAAAGATGACGGCCGTTCCCCCGCCATTCTTTTTGCGAACCAGCGATTTATCTGCCAACGCCAGCAGTTCTGCCAAAGAAACGTCAGCCACCGCCTGGGCAGCTTCGCGGCTAAACCGGCCCCGAAAGACCGATAATCGGGCCATGATTGCCTGTTCATTGGGCTGCAAAAGCTGCCATGAAGCGTCAAAGACAGCTTGCATACTTTGATGACGTTCGGGCGCATCGCGCAGCGTAGATGTCAGAAAAGACAAATTTTGCTCAATCTCCGTCACAATTTCCTGGGGACTGAGCAGACGAACCCAACTGGCGGCTAATTCGATGGCTAACGGCATTCCCCGAACCAGGTGGCAAATACGGCTAATGGCGGGATAAACGGCCGTGTCCCCCACAAAACCAGCCTCAACCCGCTGGGCGCTTTGTAAAAACAACTGCACAGCCTCCGACTGCATCCCATCTGTTTGATCAGGGTCAGGACGCAACAAACCGTGTAATTCATAAGTCCATTCGCCCTGTAGATTAAGCCGTTCGCGTGATGTGACCAGCAATTTGACGTCCGGCGCCTGGTTTAGAATGTTGCCCAGCAGCGTCGTCGCCGCCAGCAAATGCTCGAAATTGTCCAAAAGCAGCAGCATCTCTTTTTGGCGCAAATAATCAAGCAATTCGCTTTGGAGTGGTTCTGACCCCTGGAATGATACTCCCAAGGTTTCAGCTATCGCTTCAATAACTAATTCAGCGGCGTCATCAGAGGGAGTGGGCGTAACGGCCGTTAACGGCACAAAAAAAATCCCGTTCAAAAAACGCCCTACCTGCTTCGCCGCTGCCTGCAAAGAAAGGCGCGTTTTGCCCATCCCCCCCGGCCCAGTGATGGTTAGAAGTCGGCAGTTGGGATCGGTCAGTCGTTTTTCGATGGCCGTCAGTTCGGCCGTGCGCCCAACAAATGGCGTCGTCGGCTGCGGTAAATTATGCTGGCTGGGATTGGCAGAGCGAATTCGCTCGTACAACGCATTCGTTTCCGGCTGCGGTGGAACGCCAATCTCGTCAGCCAAAAATTGGCGGAACTGGTTGTAATGCGCCAGAGCGGCGTTACGTTGACTGTTGCGAGCCAACAAGCGCATCATCTGCTGCCGCGCCAACTCGCTATACGGATCATACTTGATAAGCTCGCCGACATAGGCAATCCCCCGATCGATCTGGTTGGTTGCAGAAGAACGATCAACCAGTTGCCGTAAGACAACAACAGCCAACCGGCGCAGCCGTTCGCGTTCCAATGCCGCCCATTCCTCAAAGCGATACGCTTCCCGGATGTGAAAACCGGCCAAAAAATCATCCTGATAGAGAGAGATAGCCGCCGCTAATTGGCCGTCGTTGACTGTTGACTGTTGATTGTTGATAGTTGACTGTTGTTCAAACTCAGCCACATCCAGCCAATAATCGCTGTCGTGATCAAAAGCGACTGTTTGCCGGGTAATGATGAGATTCGGCTTAAGTTTGCGCCGCAGCCCAGAAAGGAGGGAGCGCAAATTTGCCAATGCCTGGTCTTGGGGGCGGTCGTTCCAGAGTAGATCGGCTAACACTTCGCGGGCGAACGGCCGTTTCTGCATAACCAAATACGCCAATAAAGCCTCAGCCTTACGCGTTCCCAATCCTGAAACCGGCTTGTCCCCACGCATGATGGTCATGCTTCCCAGCAAGGTAATTTTCAATCGCTCCGCCATTTGATATTTTTTGATCGTTTTTCGATCGTTTGCTCTTTATACTGTTTTTGTTGTGTTGAAATAGGTGATTTTCGTTGCCCTTCTATTGTAGTCGTAACCGGGGCGCCTTTGCCAGCATAACCGTTAAAAATGACGATTTCCCTTAACATCGCCTTATTGGGAAGCCGGAGCGCAACCGGGAGAAAGGCACCCAATGTGAACGATAAATCCGCAGAAACTTTTAACGCCATCAATCCCAAAGCTATAATCCTTGGGGCGTTAGCCATCATTGGGTTCTTTGGCTATGTGATGGCGTTCTTGTGAGCCGATGTGATTCAAAAGGCTGACGATGAGCAAATGGGGGTAACTATCGAGGACGGCATTGATGATTGTGACAGCGGTACCCATGTGTACGGCCGTTCCTCAACCAACCCCAACCCCAAAGAAATCCGCTACACGGAGATATTCCGCACAGAATTGTTGGATTACGCTTGGGCGGCAAGGAGACTAACTTTGGCGAACCGGAAAACAATTCAACAGAAATCGTCAACCAGGCCTGCAATCCGCCGGAAAGTTTCCGGGGCAATTCAACAGTCTTAAGAATAACTTAAGCAACAATGTAATAGTATGCCATTACAAAAGTGGTCAGCAGTTCCCAGGAAATCGCTATCCAGCGCGTTTCCATTCCAATAATTTTCAAGGTAATTCAAAAATTTGTGTAACGGAGAAATGGGGTTTCACTACAATCCCATGATAGATGAACCGGGTTTCACAGCAAACAGGAGATTTGATGAGACGCAACAGCAAAATATACCGATTTACATCAACCTTAGTGGCAATGACGATGTTGCTGCAGTTGTTAGCGCCAATGGCGGCAATTGTGCCATCGGCAACGGCCGTACAAGCCGCGCCCCCCATCACTGAGCAATTAATAACAAACAATGAGCCATTCACAATTGACAACTCCCCCATCGCCATATCCCGCGTTCAATCTTCCCATCGGGCCGGGGATGTCATTGTGGTTGACTACACCGTAACTAACAACCAGTTGCCTACCTTAGATGCGGACGTACCGGCATCGGCCACCATCACCGACACCATCAGCATCCTGGCCTCCTTCGACATTACCGAAGATATGAACAGCCTGCGCAACGTCGTCGTCGCCGACACCATTTTGGCCGGCAGCTTCATCACCTCTTCGCTTCCTGTCACCCAAAACGGCTCAACGCTTTCCTGGACATTGCCCGATATTCCCCCACAAGGCTCCGTCGCCATCTCCTTAACTTTACAAGCCCCCGCCGCATCCCCCGACTTTACCGACTTAACCAGCGGCGCTGCCGTCACCGCCAACTTGTGGAATGACGTTGTGTCTGCCAACGCCCCCGCCGCCAACCTCATTCCCGATGCGGTGGATGCGGCTTATGTCACTGGCTCCCTTTCTGCCGATCCCACCGATCCCGAAATGCTCAAGCAAGCGGCGGCATTTAGCCAGGACCCGCTGACCGCCTTTGCCTTGGCCCAAAGCCTCGATTATGAACCGTACAAAGGCTCATTGCGCGGTACGCGCGGCACACTGTGGGGCGAAGCGGGCAACTCGCTGGATCAATCTAGCCTACTCATCGCCATGCTCAGAAGCGGCGGCATTCCCGCGCGTTATCGTCATGGCGCTTTGTCTGTTGCCGATGCCCAAACCTTGATTGCCGGCATGTTCGATACGCCTCAGGGCGTGGCAGGCTACCTCCCCGCTTCAGCTAACTTAGCCGATCCCGTTAACGATCCTGACCTGATTGCCCTTGTACAAGACCATTGGTGGGTCGAAGCCTACCTGCCCGGCTCTGGTTGGACAAATCTTGATCCTTCTTTTGCCGCCGCCAACGCAGGCGATATGTTCGCCACACCCGGCGCCAATGACCAAATCGCCGCCGTGCCCGCCAATCTCCATAGCACAGTAGACATCACCGTGCGCCAGGAAGAGTACAACAGCTTCCCCATTGGCGGCGTTTTCTTGTCTAGCGACACCGTCCTCACTGCCACCTTTGCCACCGCCGAACTCGCCGGCAAAACTGTCTCCTTAGGCCACATTGTGGAAACTGAATCACAGGGAGGGATGGTCTATGCTAACACCACACACACCTATACCCCCTACCTCATGTTTGACGCCCAAGACGACGTACAAACTGGCAGCACATTCGACGATTTACTGACCAATTTCCCTCTTGCCAGCCACTTCACCACCGCTGAATGGATCACATTTGAAATAACCGATATTGACGGCAACGTAGAGACTATTGAGCGTACCGTCAAAGACAGGATTGGAGAAGCGGTGCGGCTGGGTGGCGGTTCGCCCGTTCTCTCGCTGGGTGAAGACGGCCCCGCTTTCTTCCAGTCGCCTGACTTGCTCTCCTTCGCCTTCATGCCGCACGCCCTGAAGGAAACCGTACTCGACTCCACGCGCTCGGCCCAAATGCCGCAGTTGGTCGCTCTGGCGCAGAAAATAGAGGCGACAAATGCTTTGCCTGCCGAAGATATCCCGCTGACTCCAGAACAAACGGCGTTGATTGCCCAAACAGCTTTCGCTTTCCATACGTTTAATGCCCGCACCCACAGCGTCATGATTCGGGATTTTGCCCATAGCGGCGACCAACTGCTTAACGATTTAGAGATGGGATTGCAGGTCAAAATGTATTACGCCCAGCCTCGTCTGGTGATGATGGGGACGACGGTTGCTGAGGATGCAACAACAGCTGCTTACACTATGGATTTGCGCCGCACTGCCGCAGAAGCCATCCCCTATCCTGGGCAAGAAATTGGCGCAGAACAGGTTGCTCAATGGATTAAAGGGACGATTGAATCTGAACTGGAAGGGGCGGCGATGGACAGTCTCTTTACCGATGAAACGGCCGTTACCACAGCCCGTATTTTTGATGAGATGGCAGCGCAAGGGATCGCACCCATTTTATTCACCCCTGACGATCTCAATTTGGTATCTTTATACAACTTCTCCAGCGAGACCGAAGCCCGCCTCGCCAACGCCTTATTAACTGGCTACCAGATTTTAATTCCTGCCGAACCAGTCTTGCTCAATGGTGAATTACTAATGGGATGGTGGCAAATTGACCCAGACACAGGCGAGACAATTGGCGTATTGGAAAATGGCTTGCATGGCGCTTTGCTGGAATACGCCGTTATGAACCATAAACGGTACAAGGGCCTCAAAAGATTGTTCCAGACGCCGGTGAAACTACTGTACAAATATCTGGAAAAACATTTAGTGCCCGCGCTTACTGGCGGTGCGGCGAACAGCAATATTTTTCCGACCAACGCCAACGTCAATCTAACCCTGGCGCTTCCTGGCAGCAGCGCCAATTCCCCAGGGAATTTCGCGCCGCTCAATGGTTGGCGCAGTCTGCCCGGCCATCTCTGCCCCTTCGAGGCTTGTGGCGTCGAGCAATTTATGCGGGATGATGCCGTTGGCGACCCCATGCCCTTGCCTGAATTGACCTTCGGCTACCAAAATGCCGCCACAACCAGTAACCGGATGCAGGCAATCATGACTGTGATCAGTAATGGCTCCCCTACCGCTATCCAGACCATTCCCGCCTCCTCAACGACCACGCCCGATAAGGCGGTTAATTTCGACGTTCTGATTGATTCCCCAATTAGCGATGACTTTAGGGTTGCCGCTTATGCGCCAGAGGGCTGGGATGCAAGCATTGACAACAGCGGTTCTGTCACGGCGCAACCCGCGCCCGGCGCGCCCGCTGGCGACTACACGATTGCCATTGCCGCCCAACCCGACAGCGACAGGGGCACGGCCGTTTCCACCGCGCATACGGTGACGATCACGGCATTGGAGCAGCTTGGATTCGGCGTTACAGTCGAACCCCACATCACCATTCCCCAAAATAACGCCCTTTTTGCCGGCAACAGTAACCAAACCAACGATGGCGAAGCGGAAATCCCCGACTCTGCCTATCGTATCGCCATCAACAACGAGTCGAACAGCGCCAAAACTTACACGGTGGATGTGACCGGCGCGCCCGCCGGTTGGATAGTCCTCGACGGGGCGGCGCAATCAAGCAGCAGCGTCATCTTGCCGCCAGGCGCGAACACGACGATGGGCCTTTACATCATTCCCGACGCGCTTCCTGCGCCGGGCACAAGCCACACTATTAATGTCGGCATTAGCGATGGCGGCGCTCTGACGGACAATGCCCAAATCATCTGGACGATGCCGGGGCAGGCGCACAACTTTATGCAGGTTGCGCCGCAGACGTTGTACGTGACGGTGGATGGCTCCGCCCCCTTTGAATTAACGATGCAAAATGTCGGCAACAATGCCGGAACCTTCCCCCTCACTGTTACCACACCCATCTCCACCTGGAACGTGAGCGGCTTGCCCGCTGCAATGACATTGGCGGCGGATGAAACGGGAACGGCCGTCGGCTCTCTCAATATCGTTGGCGGCGAACTGGGACGCGAATATCCACTGGTTTTTGCCAGCGCGGCGCCGGGCAGTTACACTCAATATGAATTGGCAACGGCCGTCGTCGTCAGCCAAAATACAGGCGCCATCTTCGAAGCGGCCGACAGTTGCACAGTGGGCAGCGATTCTCTCGCCGCCGCGTTTGAATCCCTGGCCGTTGCCGTCAGCGATTTAGAGCTGACCTGCAACGCCGGAACCTGTGATTTAACCCGACGTGACGTTGTGGTAGACGCGATCAACAGCGCGGCCAATTACGCCCTGCTGGCCTCGCCGTTTGTCACCGAACACGCCGCTCTCCAGACCATTGCCGCCGATTTGAGCGGCCATAGCAGCAATGTGGATATTGAAGCGGATTTGGCGGCGTTGAGTACGGCCGTTTCTACCCTCAGCGACGAATTGTGCGTAATCGAAGAACATGCCCCGTCGGCCA
This sequence comes from Anaerolineae bacterium, assembly GCA_024762695.1. Classification (GTDB taxonomy): domain Bacteria; phylum Chloroflexota; class Anaerolineae; order Promineifilales; family Promineifilaceae; genus JACKCC01. Next base: position 373 of record JANTGY010000140.1, on the reverse strand, counting down.
AATTCACCCCCTACGTTGACGCCATCTTGTTGGGCGAAAACGCCAGCTTCAGCCTGGACGTAACCAACGAAGGCACAATCGCCACCACTTACGCCATCAGCGTGACTGGCTTGCCTAGCGGCGACCAATTCTTTAATGAAAGCATCGCGCCCGGCGCGACGATAAACCTCCCCATCAATGAGACGCCGGCCGTTTTGGGCGTGTTTAACATCGCGGCGGAAGTTAGCGCCGTTGTTCCCAATGCCGATTTGACGGCTACGGCCGTCGCCCGCCTCAATGTAGTGGATAAATACGTCCAAATTACCCAAGTAAAAGCCAATCCCGATTTTGTCGAAACCGGCATTAGCTCCACCGATTTGAGCGTAGAAATCGC
>JANTGY010000139.1 GCA_024762695.1 Anaerolineae bacterium | reverse complement strand
ACCCAAAGCCCCGCCACAACGGATCGTTTGCGGCCCGCCTGCCTGGTGGGTTCGCTACACAGTCAAGCTTGGCGATACAATGTATTCGCTAGCCAAGGAGCATGGGACATCGGTTGGGGAGATTCAGAAAGCCAACTGCTACTTTGATACTAGATTATTATGGGGGCGCCAGATTTACCTGCCGCCCTTACCGCCGACATTGACCTGGACGCCGACTGTTCCGCCGTCGCCCACACATACAGCCACGCCGACAACGGCCGTAACCGCAACCAATACCCCCCCGCCAATCCCAACCGCAACGGCGACGCTAACGCCAGTACCAACGATAACAGTGACGGCTGTCATCACCAGCACAGTCACATGGACGCCTATCCCCACCATCTCGCCCACCGCAATAGTCACGGCGACAATGACGTTAACGCCCACGCCCACATCCACTCAGGACCCGTCCCTCATGCCTACGCCGACCGAGACGCCTGTACCGCCTACAGCCACGTTCACGCCTCTGCCGCCGACAATGACCTGGACGCCAACGCCGACCCCCGAACCATACCCCTAACGCAGCGTCAATTCCGCATTCATCATTCCCCCTTCTTCATTTCCTTATCCCACAATACTGTATTCGTACCGGCCGCGTACCGGGTCGTCTTCCGCAAAACGGCTTAGGCGAAACAGATGCGGGTCAAACGAGGGCGCGCTGGCATTGGTCATCATGTCGGCAACCATCACAGAGACGGCTGGGCCAAGCTTAAACCCATGCCCGCTGAACCCGGCGCAAATAAACAGTCCGCTGCCGGGAATCAGTTCGTCCACAATCGGATGCCAGTCGGGCGTGATGGCGTAGAGCGCTGCGTAGCCGCCCGTCACCTGGCTCTGTTCCATCGCCGGATAACGGCTGATTAGCCGCTCGCCTGCGTCCATCACAAATGCATCATCCACGCCCTCAAAGTAATGATCGGGGTCAACAATCGCTTTGGCCTCGCCGGGGTCAATCAGCCCTACCAACGTCAGCCCGCCTGTCTCCGAGCGGAAATAGGTGGCGCGGATAAAGTCGGCAAAGACGGGGTGGGCCGCTTCCTGCCCCGCCGGACGACGGAAAAAGGCGACCTGAACGCGGCAGGAATTGATGGGCGCGTCTACGCCGGCCATTTGGGCGACCTGCGCCCCCCATGCGCCGCTGCTGTTGAGAACGAGCGGCGCGTCAAATTGACCATTTGGCGTATCTACGCCGACGACTTTGCCGCCGCTGAAACGAATGCCGGTAACGGCCGTGTCCAGAAAAAGCTGCGTGCCGGCCTGCCTGGCGGCGTTGGCGTAGCTGGTAACAGTCAGGTACGGGTCGGCATAGCCGCTCTCGGGTTCATAAACAGCGCTGACGAGATCGTCTGTTTCCAGAGCGGGCATTAGTTCGCGCAGCGCCTCTGGCGAGATGAGTTCAGTTTTGATGCCCAGGCTTTGTTGGAAAGCGACATTGGCTTCCAATCCGGCCTGGTCTTTGGCGTCCACAACGGCCGCAAAGCCAGTGGGGGTGAAACCGCACTCGCCGCCCACTTGCTCGCTGAAGTTTTGGAAGACGCGCAGGCTGTGCAGAGCCATGCGCGCCGTCAGTTCGTTGGAGTAATGCTGGCGAATGATGGCCGATGATTTGCCGCTGGACGTAACGCCGAGGGTTGTTTTGTCCAGCAACGCTACCTTGAGGCCGCGTTTCGACAGCTCGAAAGCTGTAGCGCTGCCCATAATGCCTGCCCCAATAATGATGACATCGAATGTGTGCGACATGGTTTCCTCTCCTGTAGATTGAGCTTGTTAGCATTTCAGCCGGTCAGCTTATCCGCATTTAACTGACTGGCTGAAGCGCTGAGACGCTGAAATGCTATCCGCATGAATGACGCAGGCAAAGGAGCTGCGCCGGATTATTGGAGACAGTTTACCAAATGTTTGGCTGGTGGGGGAGGGATTAAGACGAGCCTGTCACTAATGGGACGACAGGCTCGCTTGATTTTGGTAATCGGCAAGAAGTTTTTGGAATATAGTGAGTAAGTTTTCGGCCGATTACTTGAGTAAACCGCAGAGAAATGGCATCTTTTTTATCCGAAATATATCTGCGGTTTACCTAATTGAGGATGTTGGCGAAGGATTGCTCGAAGACGTTGGCGGAATTATAACCGAGCCATTGCTCGATGATTTCGCCGTCGGGGCCGACCAGGATGAAATGGGGTTGGTAACGGAAGTTGTACTGCCGCTGGGCTTCCTGAGTCGTTGGGTCGTCGATATTGAGCAGAACGAATTCGATGTCGTCGCCGTATACAGTTTCTAGCTCATCCACGATGGGCTTCATGCGCTGACAGGTCGGTCACCAATCGGCGTAGAATTCGATGAGTTGTGGTTTGGCGGCGGCGGGAAGGGGGTCTTGAACGGCCGTTTCGCCCTCATTAACCTCTTCAACTGCCGCTTGACTGCCGCACGCAGCCAAAATGGGCACAAGTAATAATAACAACCAAAGCAATGTTTTTCGCATAGAACCTCCATAAAAATTTGCGGGGATTGAGGCATTGTCCAATTAAAAATCGGCAATCCCTTAACCCCCGCATTCATTGTTTCCGCTGATTGACTGATAAATCTAAGAATTCACCGCAAAGGCGCAAAGGACGCAGAGATTTTCTCTCTGGAAGACGCCTCCGCGCTCTCCGCGCCTTTGCGGTTTTATCAGTTTTGTCAGTCAACCAAGTTTCCGAGCATTGTATAAGGCAAACTGGGTTGGCGCGTCATTTACTCACCAAAATCTCAACTTGCTCGTTTGGTGGTACACTATTCCTTACAAAACGATTACGGGGCGCGACAAAATAGCGTTCGTAATCTGGCTGTAAGATTTATCCGGTAAAACTGTAGCGGAGTTGTCCTTATGAATGATGCAAAAGATATTTTGGTGGTTGACGACGAAGCGTCGGTAGTGGAGGTTGTCAGCCTGTATTTACGGCGGGAAGGATTTGGGGTGCGTTCGGCGCGCGACGGCCGTTCTGCCTTACAAGCTATCCAATCCCAACGACCTGATTTGGTGGTGCTCGATTTGATGCTGCCCGAAGTAGACGGGCTGGAAATTTTGCGCCAACTGCGCGCCGAACCGGATACCGATGTGCCGGTGATCATGCTGACGGCGCGCGGGCAGGAAGTTGACCGGATTTACGGGCTGGAACTGGGCGCCGACGATTATGTGACCAAACCATTCTCGCCCGCCGAACTGGTCTCGCGGGTTAAGGCTGTGCTGCGTCGGGCGGGGCGAGATGGCGGAAATGGGGAAGGGGAACGGCCGTTACGCTACGGCGACCTCCATATTGACGCTAAAACCCGCTTGGTTACTGTGCGCGGTCAACCTGTTGAGCTAACGGCGACCGAATTTGACCTGCTTTGGTTTATGGCCGGTTCCCCGCGGCAGGTTTTCAAACGCGACCAGCTGTTAGAAAACGTCTGGGGCTTTTCCGAATACGTAGACCCCAGCACCGTCACCGTTCACATTCGCCGTCTGCGCGAAAAAATAGAAGCCAATCCCAGCGAACCGGCCTATCTGCTCACCGTTTGGGGCGTCGGCTACAAATTTGAACCCGGAGGAAGCTAGAGGCCAGAGCGAGAGCTAGAGGCCAAATCTTCCTCTAGCTCTATCCTCTAGCTCTAGCTATTATGATTAACACAATCCCCCAAAACAAATATCTAAATTGGTTTAGCCAGGCGACCTGGCGTATTTTGGTTGTCGGCGTTTTATTGGCGTTGGCGACGGCCGTCCTCCTGATGAAAGGGTTGATGCAGGCCCCATCCAACGAAATTGTGGCGTTGGCCTCCACGTTGGGCGTTACCTCGCTCATCTCCATGGGGCTGGGCTATTGGCTGCACCGCCGCGGCTGGACGCGCTCGCCGTCGCTGGCGCTGACATTGGTGATGACCTATGGCTGGGCGGCGCTGTTGACGCTGTTTAACGTCTGGATCATGTCGCAGCAAATGTTTGTCAGCGAACATGATCTGATTTTGAGCGGCGTCCTGCTGCTGTTTGCGGCCATCATCGCCACTACGTTTGGCGTGTTTGCCGCCGCCAGCCTCACCGATGGCTTGCGCCAACTGGCCCAATCGGCGCAGCAAATTGCCGAAGGCGACTTGACGGCGCGGGTGATTGTCACCGGTCGGGATGAAGTGGCCCAGGTGAGCGAGGTGTTCAACGGGATGGCCGCCCAATTGCAGCAAGCGGCCGTGCAGCGCGCAGAGTTGGACACGCTGCGCCGTGATTTAATCGCCTGGACATCGCATGATTTACGCACGCCGTTGACAAGCATTCGGGCGATGGCCGAGGCTTTGCATGATGGCATGGTGGACGATCCGGAAACGGTGCAGCGTTATTATCGTACCATTCGCGCCGATGTGATTGCGCTGAATAGTTTGATTGACGATCTGTTTGAGTTGGCCCAGTTGGACGCCGGCGGGCTTAAGCTGGAAATGTCTTGGTATGCGTTTGGCGATTTGGTGTCGGATGCGTTGGAAAGTTTTCGAGCGCTGGCGGCGCAGCGGGGGATTGATTTGCAGGCGGCGGTGGCCGACGATGTGGGGCAGGCGCTGTTGAATGCGCCGAAAATTGGCCGTGTGTTGGGCAATTTGTTGAGTAATGCGTTGCGTTACACGCCGGAAGGGGGCGTGGTGCGGGTAACGGCCGTTGCCAAACCCAATGTCGTTCAAGTGTCCATCCAGGACAGTGGCCCCGGCTTCCATCCCGATGATTTGCCCCGCATTTTTGAGCAGTTTTACCGGGGTGAACAAGCCCGCAGCCGCTCGACGGGCGGCGCTGGATTGGGCCTGGCTATCGCACGCGGTATTGTAGAAGCCCATAACGGCCGTATCTGGGCCGAAAACAATCCAAACGGCGGCGCGTGCGTCAGCTTTACACTCCCAAAGAGCTAGAGGATAGAGCGAGAGGAAGAGAAAACGCCTCTTGCTCTATCCTCTAGCTCTCGCTTTCTGTAACGGCCGTTACGTCCCCAATTTTCTCATCATGCTATCATGCCCGCATGAAGAATTTGACTTTACATATTTATGTTACCGATGATTGCTGGTCGTGCCGGGAAACGGGCCGGATTGTAGCCGATGTCGCGCCGTATTTTCCAGAAGCGGCGATAGATTTGCGACCGCTGGACGCGGCGGCGCCAGACGATGTGTTTGCCGTGCCCACATATGTGTTGAACGGCCGTGTCATCTTCCTGGGTAACCCTACCCGCGAGGAACTCAGCCAGAAATTAGCAGAGGCCGGCCAAACCGTTTGTGTGTAAGAAAACTTACCTTCGCCGCGTCAAGTAAGGTGAAAATCCTAAAAAGAGACGAGGCTTATGCAAACCAATAAACTCAATTACCTTTCCCACATTCAAGTTTTCCGCGACCTGACCCCATCTGAACTGGCCGATATGGATCGAAAATTAACCATGTCAACCTGTCAGGCTGGTCGCATTTTCTACATGCCCGAAGACAGCGGCGAAGTGCTGTTTTTGCTCAAAAAGGGGCGCGTGCAGTTGTATCGCATTGCGCCGAATGGCAAGAAATTAATTGTCGCCACGCTGGGCGCCGGCACGATTTTCGGCGAAATGTCGTTGGTCGGCCAGGGGATGCACAACACTTTTGCCGAAGCGATAGACGAGTGTGTGCTGTGCGTGATGAGCCGTTCGGACGTGGAAAGGCTGATGCGCGAAAAACCGGAGGTCGCCTTCCGTTTTGTCGAGGCGATGGGGTCGCGGTTGACGCAGTTGGAGTCGCAACTGGAAGATATTGCCTTCAAAAGCATCCCGGCGCGCCTTTCCAGCTTGCTTTTGGAGTTGGCCGATACGCCAGACAAAGGCGGCCGTATCTCCGGTTATACACACCAGGATTTTAGCGAAATGCTGGGCACGTACCGGGAAACGGTGACGCAAACGCTAAATGATTTTAAGGCGGAGGGGTTAGTGGAAATCGGCCGTAAAAAGGTTGTCCTGCGGGATGCGGAGCGGTTGCAGACGATGGCCGAGGCGTGAAATGTGGTGCGTGCGTCTTGCGTCAAGCTCTCTAAAGGTTTGTTTAAAATTAACTTTGTAAGTTGCTGGTAATTGGTAATTGAGTAATTGGGTAATTACCAATTACTCAATTACTCAATCACATATTGTCAAACTCCAAAGACGCAAGACGCAAGACAGAATCACATCTCTTCCCGATACGTAAAATTATGCTTTTTGCGGGCGTGCAAAACAGCGCGGCGCAAAATTTCGTACACTTTGTTGGGATCTTTGATGTTTTTGAGTGTCACTAACGGATTACTGGAGTCGTGACTGCGGATGTTGATGTCGCCTAAATTGAGGAGGCGCTCGCTGAAGGTCTGGCTGTAATCTACATCCTGGATGCGGATAAGTTCGACGTTTTCGCGGGCTTTGCCCAGAAAGCCTTCGGTGATGCGAATGCGTTCGTCAGTAATGGTATAGTGTAAGTTGATCGAGAGGAAGGGGCGGCCCTCCCATAGAATGTCTTCTTTGGCGTCATGGAGGATGTCAGTGGAAACGGCCGTTTCCGCCCTACTCAACGCCAACTCCTTATCCAGCTCCTCATCCGACTCCAACATAGCCGCTTCCGCCACCAAATCAACCAACGATTCAAGCGTCTCTTTCTGCAAGCTGCTTACATCTAATTCGGTTTGAGCGATAGCTTTCCACACACGCGCTTTGATATTTGCCTTGACTTCATTCACAGACATGAATTCCCTTCCTTTTGAAGTTGAATTGGCGCATCCAAGCTATGAAAAGCGCCAATGTTGAGCATGTTAATCAAAAATTTATAAAGAGTTTGTAGCATAGACGTTGGCAGGTTGTCAAATAACTACCGGCCCGTTAAAATACTTGTTCGTGTGCGTCAAGCCGCAGGAATAATTTTTGGAGTGATTGAGAAGGATGCCAACTTATACTTACCGCTGTAAAGAATGTGGTCATCAATTTGAACAACGTCAACGGATGAGCGATGAGCCATTAACCATATGCCCCGTTTGTGCAGGCGCTATTCGCCGCGTAGTCAATTCAGTGGGTGTTGTGTTTAAGGGCAGTGGCTTTTATGTGACCGATAATCGTGGCAATAACAGCGCTAACAGTAAAAGCAAACCGGATACTTCCGAAAAAAATAAAAAGACTGAAACTAAGAGCGCCTCTCCAACAGGCGATTCATCCAAGGTTGCCACCTCAGCCACGACCGCAGCATAAACGAGGTAGGCGAAGCGACTACAACATTAAGTAAACCACAAAAAGTATTTTGATAAAAAATGCACTAATTCTTTGTGGTTTACTCAGGGAAAACGGGAGAACCATTGGCTTCCTAATTCAAATGACTTTCCCGTTTTCACCTAATGCCGGACTATTTTGAAAATAGAAGAGCCTGTCTCCATTGGAGACAGGCTCTTTTTTTGATGAGGTTATATTCCCCGCGCGCAGTCAGATTTGAAAACCCTGCGTCGCCGGAACCACTTTCTGGCTAAAATCATTGACATAACCTTGCAGCTTTTCCAGCATCTTTTTCCAATCGGGGCTGTCTAGGGCAAATTGCATATGTTCAATGGTGGGGGCGACGCCGCTGGCTAACTTTTGTTCACATTCGCCATAAGCGGTATACCATACCTGAAAATCAGTAATGCCCAATCGGTTCATTCCCGGAATAAATTCATGAACCAGAAATTCAAAATACTCTGATTCCGTTTCCGGGCGAACATTCCAGCGCATCAATAATTTTGTTGACATAATTCGTCCCTTCTCTAAATCTTGGGAATGAGAATCACGGTTTCTGTTTCTTCTGGTAAGCTGCTGGCGCTGATTTTTAGGCTGCTTTCCTCGCTGGGTTCGGTGACGCCCATCTCTTTGAGGAAACGCTCGACGCTTTCCAGCTCTAGCTGCAGCCCAGGAAGTTGGTAGTACATGGGAATGACGATGTTAGGTTCCAGCATGGATACCAGTTCGGACGCCTGGGCGGCGTTCAGGCTGCTGCCGTCGCCCACGGGAACGAGCAGGATGTTGACTTGTTCCAACGCTTCGATTTGGGTCTGCTTGGGCACTGTTTGCATATTGCCCAGATGAGCGACGGTGAGGCCGTCATAATCGAACATGAATATGACGTTGCGCTTGGCAACCTCGGCATTGGCGGTGAGGATGCCGGTGATAAAGACGTTGCCGATTTCATACTCGCCAGGGCCGTTTAGGCTGTGTTGTTTATTGGGCACGGCCGTTACATAATTATGCCCCTTGTCGTCATGACTCACCGTCACCACATCCGATTTGAGTTTAAGCGGCGGCAATCCTAGCTTGCCATTGTAGGGATCAGTTACAATCGTAGCGTGCTTTCGCTCCGTAATGCGAAAACAGCTTAATCCATACCAGGTAATTTCCATAAAAAATAGTCTCCTTCGATACGCAATTATACCTTATAAATGGCTAGGCGGATAATTATAAAAGTGAGTAAAACATCATGGAATTAGAAGCAGCGCAGCGTTATGACAGTCAACAATTCATAGGCTTAACTTATCGAAATACGGTCATTCAATCAAAGGAGTTTTATGATTGCACGTTCAAAAATTGTCAATTTGGCGAGACGGTTTTTCAATCTTGCGTTTTCAACAACTGCTTGTTTGAAGAATGCGATCTGAGCCTGGCAAAATTGCCTTATTCAACATTTCAGGAGACCCGATTCACCCGATCCAAATTGGTTGGCATCAACTGGACGGAAGCCAATTGGACGCATCAAGGCTTGCTCAAGAAGAAATTTGTGGATTTTGATAGGTGCGCGTTGGATTACGGCGTTTTCATCGGCTTGACGTTGGTCGACAGCCAGATGCGCCAATGCAGCGCCCGCGAGGTTGCGTTTGAAGACGCCGATTTAACCGGGGCCGACTGCGCCGAAACGGATTTTGCCGCCAGTCGATTTGTTGGCGTTAATCTGACCAAAGCGGATTTTACGGGAGCAAGTAATTACGCCATCAACGCCCAGTTAAACACGCTGCACAAGACGAAATTTTCGCTGCCAGAAGCCGTCGCCCTCCTGCGCAGCCTGGACATTATTTTGGTGGAGTGAATTGTGACGAAAAGGGAAACCTGGCGACGATTGGAAATGAATGGCGGCATCGTGAGGGCTGAACCGCACTGGCGTTTCCAACTGCCGCCTGTGCAAACTGGCTATGCCGACGCCCAAATTGATGATTATGGCCCGCGCGTTGGCCGGAGTTGGTCGCGCCGCCATTACCCCTGGCGGCCGGGCGTTACGCTGCGGCTGCGAGCGCGATTTTCCCATCCGGCGGGCGAACTGCTGGGTACGGTCGGTTTCGGTTTTTGGAACGCTCCGTTTGGCGATCCGACGGTTCCCTGGCCGGCGCTGCCGCAGGCGACATGGTTTTTCTATGCGTCGGAGCCATCGGATTTGCCGTTCGCGGCAGATGGGCCGGGGCGGGGCTGGTTTGCGGCAACGCTGGATGCGACGACGGGCCGCGCTCTGGCGTTGGCTCCGGCTGCGCCGTTGGCGCTGCTGCTGAACCAGTCGGTTGGCCTGCGCCACCGCATCTGGCCCTTTTTGCGCCGCCAGTTGGGGATTAGTTTTGCGCCATTGTCGGCGGCGATGACGGACTGGCACGAGTATGAACTGCGTTGGCTGCCAGATGGTTGTTCTTTTTTGGTGGATGGGGAGCCGATTTTGCAAACGCCATTCAGCCCGCGCGGGCCGCTGGGGTTTGTCTGTTGG
>JANTGY010000138.1 GCA_024762695.1 Anaerolineae bacterium | reverse complement strand
AACCGGGCTGCGCGGTGCGGGCGGCGGTGGCCGACGGCCGTATCTCTCCCCAACGGTACGATAGTTATTTGCGCCTGCGGGCAGAACATGAGAAGCTAGATCAAGCGGCGTATTAACGGGTGACAAATATGCAAATGGCAAGTGGCAAGTGGGCCAAACTCATCATTCATCAGGCATCATTTATCATTCTCTTCCTTTCCGCCTGCACAGCCGCGCCGCCAATTGCTACACGAACGGCAACGGACACAGGTATTCCGATTGGGGTTGAGTTTGTAGCATTTTATGAAGCGCATGGCGGCGAGCGAGTGTTTGGCGATGCAATTACAGAGGGGTTCGAGGCGGCGGATGACGGCCGTTTCACCCAATACTTCCAAAATATGCGCCTGGAACTGGACGGGGATGCCGTTGTCATTTATCCACTGGGCAAATGGGCGCTGGAAGGCGTGAATGAACTTATCCCCGCCCCAGTTCCCGCAAACAGCGCCGACCGTCTCTTTCCTGAAACTGGTTTTACCGTACAAGATGAGTTTCTTTCCTTCTACGATGAGTTTAATGGCCCGCTTTTGTTAGGGGCGCCCATTTCAACGCAGTTGAATGAAGGCGATTTGCGGGTGCAGTATTTTGAGAACGGTCGTCTTGAATGGCGCCCCGAACTCCCCATTGAACAACGCATCCAGGTCGGCCGTTTGGGACAAGCCCATTTTGATAACGAAATGGCTTTTTACTATCGCAAACATCAATTGGCCCAGCCAGTTCCCTTTGCCGGGATTGAGCGGGTGGATGTGTTTACGTCGGTGGAAGCGGCCGTTCTCTACGCTGGCGATGAGCAAACGCTTTACGTGACGGTTCTAACACCGGAAGGCCGTCCCGTCTCCGGCATCTCGGCAAATGTGACCGTCGCTTTTGGCGATAATGTGGCCGCGATTAGTTTAGGCCAAACTGATGCGGAAGGACGCATTGTCGCCTCGCTGCCCGATCTAAATGCGCCGCCTGGAGAACAAGTGCAGTTGACAACGGCCGTTTACGCATCCAACGGCGAAATTATCGGCAGCGATGTAGTTACTTTTAAGACCTGGTGGTAATGAAACGCAGGCCGTGAACCGCAAACAATTCTCGCGTTTCACGGCATTTCCAGCCCCCCACACTTTTACAATTTCGTCAAAATTTCTGGGCCGTTAGGCGTGATGGCGATAGTATGCTCATATTGCGCCGAAAGTTTGCCATCGGCCGTTATCACTGTCCAGCCATCGTCCAGCAAATGCCATTGATGGGAGCCGGCGTTAATCATTGGCTCAATGGTAAAAATCATCCCCGGCCGCAGTTTGGGGCCTTGTCCATTTTGCCGGATATGGGAGACAGAGGGGGATTCATGTAAATTACGGCCAATGCCATGCCCACCCCATTCACGCACCACCGTAACGCCTTGCGTGTCGGCATACCCTTGAATGGCCGCGCCGATGTCGTTGAGGTAGCCGCCCGGCTGCGCCGCTTCGATACCAATCCGTAAACATTCCCGCGCAATGTTCAATAACTTTTCCGTTTTAGGCGTGATTTTACCTACCGGGAAGGTGACGCAGGCATCGCCGCACCACCCTTTGTATTTTAGGCCAATGTCTATACCGATGACGTCGCCTTCTTTAAGGATACGGCCGTCGGGCAGACCATGACAGATTTCGTGATTCACCGATGCGCAAATTGTGCCGGGAAAAGGCGGATGTTCGGCCGAACTGCCCTGGTAGCCCTTGTACAACGGCGCGGCGCCCTGTTTGATAATGTAATTCTCGACTAATTGGTCTAACTCAATCAGGCTGACGCCCGGTTTGATATTCTCTTCCAATAACGCAAAGCTCTCAGCCACCAACCGTCCGGAATCGCGCATCCGGGAAATTGCTCTGGCGCTTTTTAATCGCATAACACGCTTTCTCCTATTTTCCTGCGGGGATTAGTGGATTCGGAGGATTTTAATCGCAACGTATCCACAAAGTTTCCAATCTCCGCCGCATAATCGTGGCTCAGTATAGCACACAAAAAAGCCCATCGCATTCCTTCCTACTCCGCGATTTTTATGTCAATCAACCGAACGATTGATTGTAGAATCAGTCGGTTAGCGCTGTCGTTTTCCCCGCCTGGTTGGTTACATCTCACCTAACTCTTCGCCAGCGGCGATTCGCCGGGAAAAAGCGTTTTGATTAGTTCCGGTGCGTAGCGTTGGGCCATATCGCTGCTGATGCTGCCGCTGCGGCATATTTCGCCGTAAAGTTGCCCGCTTTGTCTCAGCTTTCGTTCCTGAGTTTCGGTGTTGAGTTCGATTAAGCCAAACCGCTGTGTCCAGCCGCGATCCCATTCAAAGTTATCGACAAGGCTCCAGTGATAGTACCCCATCACTGGATAGCAGAAGCTGATCGCCCGCCAGATTTCGCGTAAATGAGTGATGAGGAAGGACGGCCGTAATCGATCATCTTTATCCGGCAGCCCATTTTCGGTGATATAAATTGGCTTGTCGTATTTGAGAACCGCTTTGATGGCCTGGAACAGTCCTTGAGGATAAACCTCGCCATAATTGCCATCGCTGACGACGGCATCCGGCCCCCAATCGTCTTCCCACAGCTTGCCGCGCGGCGGGAATTTGAGATAAAGGCGCGTGTAATAGTTGACCCCGATGAAATCGAAGGAACCGGCCAGCCCTTCGACCTGCCCCCGACCAAACGGCCAACGGAAACGGCCGTCTACCAACATCTCCCACCACACCTCATTGTAAACCCAGTTGGCCCGCTTAACCCACCAGCGACCCAGGAAATTGTTTGATTTTGGCAGCAGAATGGGCGTATTTTTGGCGACGCCCACTTCAGCCTGAGGATAACGCGCTTTAATGGTTTGATACGCGGCGGCATGGCAGCGCAGCAAATTGCGCGTGGCCTGAACGGCCGCCGCCAGGCCCATTTGCTGCGGTGCGGGGAAGGATCCGACGAGATAGCGAATGACCACATACACCATCGGCTCGTTAATCGTCACCCATTTGGGGATTAGATCGCCCAGCGTCTCCACAACTTTGGCTGTGAAGCGCTGAAAATAATCGACAACGAGGCGGGAGTTGAAATCCCCTTTTTCGGTTAGCCAGATGGGGTTGCTAAAATGATGCAGCGTCACCATCGGCTCGATGCCTCGGTCGTGCATCGCTTGCAAGATTCGTCGGTAACGGGCGAGCGCGTCATTGTCGAAAACGCTGGGTTCCGGTTCGATACGGCTCCATTCTAGCGAGAGGCGATGCGCGTTGTTCCCCATTGCGGCGGCGGCGTCCAGGTCGGCTTCGGCGTTTTGCCACCAATCAGAAGCCAGGCCAGATTTGTCGCCTTCCAGGATGCGCCCTTCCTCTTGTTCCCACAAATACCAATCGCTGTTCGTATTATTGCCTTCCACCTGGTAAGCGGCGGTTGCCGTACCCCAACGAAAATCGGGCGGAAAGGTCATGGTTGCTTTTGCCACTGCGGCCTCCTATTTCTCTCCTGCCGTTTATTATGGCATGGGGAATGCGCGATGCCAAGTTATAAAACGGCCGTTTTCGCTGACCCAGCGTCGATTGATGTAATAGTCAACAACAGCTTGAACCGCAAAGTACGCGAAGAACACAAAGATTTCTCCTAAACCTCTCTGTGTGAGATTTTCTTGACTATTACACAAAGCGTCGATTTACGCCTAAAATGGGGCAAACTGTAAAGCAGGAGACCCTTATGTTTGGCAAGATGGAACCTTTTTTGGCAACGGCCGTGCAACACCCACCCGTTTTCCTTGATTTAGGCAAAAGCGTGGACAAAGCGTGCCAGTTAATCGGCGAGGCGGCCCAGGCGGGGTCGCAGCTGATTGTGTTCCCGGAAACCTGGCTGCCAGGCTATCCCATTTGGCTGGATGTGGCTCCAGGGGCCGGGCTGTGGGATTATGAACCGGCGACGGCCGTTTTCCGGCGCTTGTTTCAAAACAGTGTGGCGATGGGGGGAACGGCCGTCACCCGATTACAACAGGCCGCCAAAGCAGCCAACGCCATCGTCGTCATGGGGATGAATGAACGGGATGGCGGCACACTGTACAACACCATCCTCTACATCGGCGCCGACGGCGAAATTATGGGCAAACACCGCAAGCTCATGCCAACTTACACCGAGCGATTGGTGTGGGGGCAGGGTGATGGCAGTACGTTGACTGTCGTAGACACGCCGTTGGGCCGATTAGGCGGCCTGGTTTGCTGGGAACATTGGATGCCGCTGGCTCGTTTTGCCATGCACGACCAGCAAGAATTGATTCATGTCGCCCAATGGCCGACGGTCAAAGAGATATTGTTGGTCGCGTCGCGCAGTTATGCCTTCGAAGGGCAATGCTTTGTCGTGGCGGCGGGGACGGCGCTGCAAAAGCGCGACCTGGCGCATTTGGATTTGTCCCTGCTGGACGAAATTCCCGGCGAGCCGGAAACGTTTTTGATGCGCGGCGGCAGCGCCATCATCGCTCCCAACGGCGATATTTTGGCCGGGCCAGCCGCGCCGGCGCCTGTTTTTGTCACAGCCGAAATTGAACCGCAGAAAGCGATTGACGGCCGTTTGACGTTAGACGTAACCGGCCATTATGCGCGGCCAGATGTCTTTCAGTTACAGGTGAACGCTGCGCCGCGTACAAACGTCAGCGGGATGTAGAACCGCATGTCAATCTGTTGATCGAGGTTATAATGATGGCGGGTAAACGGCCGTTTCCAAGCCAGCCCTACCATAGCAATTTAAGGATTCGCCGCGAATGCTCTTCAATTCCCAATCATTCTTCATCTTCTTCGCCATCGTCTATCTGCTTTACCTCGCGCTTCACAAAAATAGAACGCTCCAAAACGGCTTGCTGCTCATTGCCAGCTATTACTTTTACGGCAGTTGGGACTGGCGTTTCCTCTCCTTAATCGCCATATCCACCATCGTGGACTTCTTCATTGGTCGCGCGCTGGGCCGCACCCCCCTAGACGCGCTGGCGCGTCGCAAACAGCTTTTGGCTATCTCAGTTGTCGTCAATCTATCTATTCTGGGTTTTTTCAAATACTTCAACTTCTTTGCCGAAAGTTTGGCCGATTTATTGAGCCTTTTAGGGATGCAGGCTAACCCCACCACGCTGCAAATCATTTTACCGGTGGGCATTAGCTTTTACACATTCCAGACAATGAGCTACACCATTGACATTTATCGCAATCGCTTGCGACCGGCGCGAACTTTTCTTGATTTTGCCGTATTTGTCAGCTTTTTCCCCCAGCTTGTCGCTGGCCCAATTGAACGAGCTTCCAATCTAATTCCCCAATTTGAAAAGCCGCGCCGCATCACCGTCGAGCAAATCAATACCGGCCTGTTTCTCATCTTGTGGGGCCTCTTCAAAAAAATGGTCGTGGGCGACAACGCCGGCCTTATCGCCGACCAAATTTTCAACGATTACGCCAACTATCAAGGCGTAGACCTGCTCATTGGCGTATTGGCCTTTTCCATCCAGATTTATGGCGATTTTTCCGGCTATTCCGACATAGCGCGCGGTATTTCACGGTTAATGGGTTTTGAGTTGATGGTGAATTTCCGATTGCCCTATTTTGCTCTTAACCCAACTGATTTCTGGCAGCGTTGGCACATCTCGCTCTCGTCGTGGCTGCGCGATTATTTGTACATCCCATTGGGCGGCAACAGAAAAGGGACGTTCAAAACGTATCGCAATTTGTTTGTAACGATGCTGTTGGGCGGATTATGGCATGGCGCGGCCTGGAATTTTGTGATTTGGGGCGCTTTTCATGGGACGATTTTGATTCTTTACCGGCTGTTCGAGAAAAAGCCGGCCCACCGCGACCCCTGGGGCGGCGATCATGCGTATTTTGTTGTCGTTGCCAAGATGATGTTGATGTTTGCGCTAACTTTGGTGGGATGGTTAATTTTCCGGGCATCGTCGGCTGAACAGATTGCTTATATGCTGTCTCATCTCTCCTTGGCAACTTCTGGCGCCAGCGCTGAATTAGGCCGCAAGCTGTTGTTTTATGCAGCTCCGCTGTTGGTTGTTCAGGTTTACCAATATGTCACGCGCGATTTGTTGATTTTGACTAAGCTGCGGGTTCCAGCGCGCGCGCTGGTTTATGGTTTGTTGGTTTCGTGGATATTTATTTTTGGCGTCCGGGAATCGTTGGAATTTATCTATTTTCAGTTTTAAGGGATTGACGTAATGAGTGATGTGGAACCGCCGAGAAGGGATGAGCCGCTATATAAGCAGTTAACGCACGAGGTTATTGCTCCATCAAGTAAATGGAGCGTGATGGCGACGATTTTTGGGGCCATTTTGGTAACGGTTCTCATCAATTTTGCGGCTTTATGGTACCTGGAGATGTATCCGGCGAATCGTGGCTATTGGTTGGTTAAACAGAAGTGGGATATGTTGTTGGCGCTTGAGGAGCCGGTGGAGTGGCTGATTTTGGGGGATTCGAGCGGTAATCAGGGGATTGTGCCGGAGGTGTTGGTGGGAGACACGGCCGTTTCCGCGGTGAATTTGTCTACGGTTGCCAGCCTTACCATGTTAGACGATGTCTGGATGCTGCAACTATATATCGATAAGTTCGGCCCGCCAGAAAGGGTGTTGGTGGTGCATACCTATGATATGTGGGTGCGTAATGTGATCCATGTCTTCTTGGCCAAGGCGTCCATTCCCTGGGGCGCTTGGGACAACCTGGAGCCAGCGTTTGAAATGAGCGCCAAGAAGAAAGCCGAGGTTTTTTTAACGCGGTATGCGCCCATTTACGCGGAGAATCAAACATTATCCAATGTTATTTATAATAAGATGTTTGGCCCGGGAGAGCTTTTTAAGAAACGTTTTCGGTTGGAGCCAACTGGTCATATGTCGTTGTTAAATCCGAACCCAGCGAATGTTGTAGCGGGCGCCGAAAAGCAATCGGCATGGGCGGCCGGCCGGACTTTTAAGATGTCGGCTGTTAACCGGGCGGCGATGGAGCAGATGATTGCGTTGGCTGAAGCGAATCAATTGGATGTGTATATGGTTAACAGCCCTTTATATGAAGGGCTTGTTGGCGATGAAGCGTTTCAACCGTATTATGCAGCGATGCAAGACAGCTTACGCGGGTTTGCCGCTCAGAGCGACTATGTGCATTTTTTGGACATGACGGCCGTTTTCCCCGCCGATGAAATGGAGAATGTAGATCATGTGATTGAATCGGCAGCCATCCGTTATACGCAAATGGTGGCCGACGCTATTGCTGATGTGTCCGATTCGCGCTAGTTTTTTACCCACTCCTTTGCGCTTATGTTAAAATGTGGTTAAGAAGGTGGTAACGGCCGTGATTGATAAATATGATTTTTTAGCGCAACATACTCTTTTCGATGCGTTGGACGATGCCGAACTGGATGCGTTGGACGCCATCTGCGAAGAATTCGTGTTTGACGACGGGGCAGTCATCGCTTATCAGCGGGATGTGGCCGACAGTTTGTACATCGTTAAAAGCGGCCGCTTATTTGCCCACACCGTCGGCGAAGGAGGCATTGTACGCGATTCCCGCTCATACTTTGCCGGTGATTTCTTCGGCGACGACTGGTTATTTGTCCCCGGCGTGCATCCGGCAACCGTGAAGGCTGCGGGCGAGGGACGTCTTCTCATCATTGAAAGCGGCCGTTTCCTGGAATTTTTAGAACAATACCCGGCCGCGCTGGATAAATTAGCCCCCGAATACGACACAGTTGGCGAGCGCATGGGCGGCCTCTCTGATGAGGCGTGGGCAGAAGCGCAAAAAAGCCGTCTTCGCGCCGAAAGAACCAGCGCCGCCATGAGTTTGCTGGCTGACGAACTGGTTGAGTTGGAAGTACGCCGCAGCCATTGGTATTTGCTGCTGCGCATCCTGGCTCCGGCAGTGGGGCTGTTGGTTGTGCCGTTGTGGTTATTCGCCATTGTGGGGAACCAACCGCCCGAGTCGTTTTGGCAAGGTTCAGCCGGCTGGATTGTGCCCGGCGGGACGGCGCTGTTGTTTGGCCTGTGGTTAGCCTTCCAGTTTTTAGATTGGTGGAACGATTACTTTGTCATCACCAACAAGCATTTGGCCCATCGGGAATTTAGTTTACGCACCTTCCGTACAACGGTGATTAAAATCCCCATCGACCAGATTCAGAGCGTAGCCGTTGTCAAACCGTCGCTTTTGGCGAATTTGTTTAATTATGGCACGGCGCGGGTGACGACAGCCGCGCAGGCGGGCGCGGTCTATTTTGATAACATTGATGATCCGCAGCAGGTGGAAGAGGTATTAAATCGGCTGCGGCAGCGGGTGATGGCCCTGAACGCAGCTCTGGCCCAAACGATGATGCGCCGCTCGGTGGAAGGTCATTTTCAGGTGGAACCCGGATATGATGTTGTCGCCGAGGACGAGGCCGAGGATGAAGAATGGACTTTGCCGCCTCGTAAAACGCTTGCTGATTACTGGAGAGCTTTCGTGCGACGCTATCAAGGACGGGTAGAGGACGGCAATGTCATCACGTATCGCAAACATTTCTTTGTGCTGCTGCAAGTGACGTTATGGCCCTGGGTGGGCTTGATGGGATTGTTGATTCTTAATTGGGTTCTAATTGGTATGTTTGATTTTGCCTGGCGCGATCTGACGGTGATTGATACGGTTCTTTTCCTGATTTTGTTCGCCTGGTTGACCTGGCAGGTTGAAGATTGGCGCAATGACACCTTCCAGTTGACGGACAGGTATGTGATTGATATTGATAGACGGCCGTTTGGCTTTGGCGAGAGTCGTAAACAGGCCGAGTTGAGCAACGTGCAAAACATCAACTCCGACCGGCCCAATATCCTGGCGACGATTTTTAACTACGGCAACGTCGCCATTGACACGGCTGGCGCGCAAGCTGAAATTGTGTTTGAGAGCGTTTCCAACCCCAACCGCATCCAGAGCGACATTTTCCGCCGCCGCGATCAATACCGGCGGCTGCAAACGATTAAACAAGGCGACCAGCGCCGCAAAGAATACGCGGTTTTGCTCGATGTGTATAAGCAAGCGACGGAGCAGGAACGCATTCCCCGGCGCACGCCGACCGAAGAAAATTATGAATGAGAAAGGATGAATGCTGAATAGCTGACCGGCTGAATTGCTGAATTGCTGAAACACTTTAATTATGACCACACTAGAAATCGTAACCTTACCGGCCCCCATTTTGCGCCAAAAGACGCGCCCCGTGACTGATTTTGGGACGGAATTTCAAGAATTGATTGAAAATATGATTGAGACGATGCGTTCTGCCAACGGGGTAGGACTGGCGGCGCCGCAAATCGGCCGTTCCTTGCGTATGGCCGTTGTCGAAGATTTGCCCAAAGAGGATGAAGAAGGCAACGAAATCCCCGATTCGCGGGATTTATATGTCATTGTCAACCCGGAAATCGTTTGGAAATCACGGGAAGTAGTGGACGGTATCGAGGGGTGCCTCTCAATTCCCGGCTATTTAGGCGAAGTGGAACGCGCTGAAGCGATTCGCGTGCGCGGCCAAGACCGGCATGGAAAGAAGATTCGCCTGCGACTCAAGGGCTGGACGGCCCGTATTTTCCAGCATGAAATTGATCATCTGAATGGCGTGCTTTATATTGACAAGTTAACGGCCGAAGAGAATTTCTGGACGGAAGAAGCGTTCCAGGCGCAGTTTGAGGAAGAGGAATAGAAAAGGGGTAATTGGTAATTAGTAATTTGATGGTTTGTTATCCGAATTTCTAAATTACCAATTACAAATTACCAATTTCAACCATGTC
>JANTGY010000137.1 GCA_024762695.1 Anaerolineae bacterium | reverse complement strand
CACGCCGCTGCGCGGCGCCATCAAATGAACGAAAACGGGACACATCTCTTATCTGTGTTCATCCGTGTTAATCCGTGTCCCATTTTCAGAGGAGATAGAATATGAAAGAAAAATATACTTCCAATTTTCTGATTGGGCTTTTGGTGGGCGCGCTTGTGGCGGCGGCGTTGTGGTATTGGCAAAAAAGCACGGCCGCCGATGAAGGCGCGTTAGCGTTGTTGGATCGACTGGCGGCGGCGGAGCGGCGGCAGCCAGATGTTGCGCGAACCGCGCCTGTGGTTGAGTCGGATGATTTGCAACAGGTGAAGGGGATTGGGCCGGTGTTTGACGGCCGTTTACGTCAGGCTGGTATTGATTCAATCGCCCAATTAGCCGCGTTATCGGTGGAACAAGTGGCTGAATTGTTAGACATTGGTACCAATCGCGCCAACAACCTATTGACAGAAGCCGCCCAAATCGGGTAATTTTCTAACAATGTTTATTCAGTTTCGTTGAGGAATGCCTTTATGACCAAACCATTAGCCCTGATTATTGACGACGACCCTAAAATTGCCGAGCTTTTTGCCTTTGCTCTGGAAACGGCCGATTTTGAAACGGTTAAAGCTTTTGACGGCAAGACGGCGTTAGAAAAATTGGCGGCGTTGGACCCGCTGCTCATCACATTGGATATGTATTTACCCGATGCGTTTGGCGGCGATATTTTGCGCCAGATTCGTCAGGATGACAGGCTGAAAAACGCCTGGGTTGTCGTGGCGACGGGCGAAGGGAAATCGCTGGACGCCCAAATTGAAGCAGACGCTGATTTTGTGTTGGTGAAACCATTAGATATTGAGCAGTTGTCGCGCGTTGTTTCCCGTTTGCAGGGGCGGGAGCGCAAGAGCAATTAGAAAAATTCTTAACCGCCGTTAGGCTGAGGTAGTGTGATGGAAGATGTCGTGATGGCGTTGTTGTTGGCGGTGGGGCTGGCGGCGGGGGTGTTGTTGACGCTGCTGATTGACGGCCGTATTCTCGGCCAACAGGTAACGGCAGCCAATACCGAAAATCGCCGCCTCCAGCAGAAAATTCAGGCGGTAAACGGCCGTTTAACCGCCGCCCAAGCCCAAATTCACAACCTCAACCATGATTTAGACATCACCGCCCAACAAATTGAACAACTGACAGCCATGAGCCAATCGCAGCGGCAGGAGTTGGCAGCGGTGGGGCAGGAGAGGGAAACGGCCGTTGCTCAAACCCAAGAATTGCAGCGTCAACTGGATATTCTGCGCGACGAACATCAACTCGCTTGCCGCCGCCTGGCGACTGCGGCCGTCGAAATCAAATACATGCGCCGCGATTTAGCCAAAGCCGACGACCAATCGCAGCATCTCATCCAACTACAAACCGGCAAACAACTATTGGAAGCCAGAACCAACGATTTACAGGCCCGTTTAGACGCCGCCCAACTCCAACTCAACGCCGCCGGACTAAAGGGGAAAAGCCAAATCGAAATCGTACGCGGCATTGGCCCCACCTACGCCCGTCGCCTGCACGAAGCTGGTATCCACGATTTGACCGACCTGGCCGCTCAAACCGCCGAGCGCGTTGGCGAAATCGTCGGCCTCAAAACCTGGCAGCGCGCCGATCCCCAGGCCTGGATTGATGAAGCGGCCGAGTTAGCGACGGCTTTTAGTGATGGAGAAGGGAACTAGAAGACGTAACGCTGCAAATTGGGAACGCGATCAAAATCAGAATCTGTGCTGGCAAGATGAAGACAGTTGCATTTTCGCATGGTTGCCAAATGCAGCGCATCGCGGGGGCGGAGATGATACTGAACGATAGCTTTGTCCATAGCGCCCAAATCATTAGCTGTCACATCCAAAAGCGTTAGGTTGGGGAATTGGCGAAGATTTTCCAATCGAGGCGCGATTTTAGGATAATATTTGGCGATGATGTTCTCTTCATTTTGGCGCAAATGGGTAAAAGGCGATCCAGCGTGATTATCTCGAATGAGAGCTAACAGCATACGGTAAGCCAGCTCATCAAAGGTCAAAACGGAGGTATAGGCTTGAAACTCGCCTTTTTCGATGCGTGCAAAAAAGGTTTGCACAGTTGGATCAAGGCCGCGCAACAAAGCGTATGGAACCATTGTATCCAGATAAATTTGCGATTCGTTAAAATTGGCTAAAGAATGGCTCATGATTCGAAACGCTGCCAATCCAAATCTGGATCGTATTCATCCCAGGAACCTTTTCCCAATGCGCCATACAACTGTTGCGCCAGATCTGTTTCTGGGACATTTGTTTGCATTGCTTTGACTGATTGGCGCAGCGCCTGGAGTTCGCGCATGATGGCATCAATTCGTCTGAGCAAAACTTGGGATGATTGGTTAGTTTGTAAATCCATAGCTGTCTCCTATGTTGATATTATAGCACAGCCGCCGAGTACAAAAGTCACAATCCGCGCCGTAGAATTTGTGTTTTAAGCTGTTTTTCCGCCACCTGCCATAAATCAGTCGCAAATTGTTCGATGAAATAACGGTCATGGACGACGGCCAGGACTGTGCCTTCGAATTGGGTCAATGCCTGCTCAAAGCGGCTGCGGGAAGGGATGTCCAGGTGGTTAATGGGTTCGTCGAGCAGCAGAAAGTTGCAGCCTTCGGCCACCAGACGAGCCAGAGAAAGCCGCGCCCGCTCGCCATAACTTAGGTGGGCGATCGGCCGTAGCGGATCATCGTCGCTGAACAAGAAATAGTGCAAAAATGAGCGCGCTTCAGTTTCGTTCATGGGCGCGTTTTGGCGGATGGTTTCTAGCGCGGTGGAAGTTGGGTCAAGCAGTTCTTGCTCTTGCGCCATGTAACCCAGCCGCACGCTGCCGCCTAATCGGAATTGGCCTGATAGCGGCGGCAGCAGCCCCACAATTGTCCGCAGCAAAGTGGATTTACCGGCCCCGTTTGGCCCGGTCAACACAATCCGCTGCCCCGCCTGCACATGCAAACTGATGTCGCACAGCAGCGGCGGATGTCCGGCATAACCAACAGTCAAGCCCTCCAGCGTCAACACATCCCGCCCCAGATGCGCCGCCTCGTCAAAATCCAGCTTCATTTGCCAGCTTGGCTTTGGTTTTTCCACCCGCTCGTCCGATTCTAGATAACGATCCAGCTTTTTCTCCCGCGATTTCCCTTTTCGGGCGACTTTTTTGGCTAACCGCAGGTAATGGTCTTTCCCTTCTTTAATGCCGCCCAAACTGACCGATTTCACGCGTCGTTCGGTGTCGGCGGCTTGTGCTTTGGCGCGGGCGATGTCCTGTTTCATGCGCCGAACTTCGTATACCTGATCTT
Source organism: Anaerolineae bacterium (assembly GCA_024762695.1). Classification (GTDB taxonomy): domain Bacteria; phylum Chloroflexota; class Anaerolineae; order Promineifilales; family Promineifilaceae; genus JACKCC01. The sequence continues at coordinate 6,515 of JANTGY010000137.1, read as the reverse complement.
TGTAGGCGGCCATTTGTTTGTCGCGCTCGTTCAGGTATTGGGCCAGGTAATCGCTGTAATTGCCGGCGTATTCGCGGATGGTTTGCGTTTGCGGGTTCAGGTCAAGAATGCGCGTTACCGTACGATCCAAAAAGGTGCGGTCGTGGGAGACGATGAGGACGCCGCCGGAGAAGCCACGCAGCCAGTTTTCCAGCCATTCTAACATTTTGATGTCCAGATGATTGGTCGGCTCGTCAAGCAGGAGAAGCTGCGGATCGCTAAGGAGAACGAGGGCCAGCGCCAGCCGTGTTTTCTGGCCGCCGCTAAAGGTGGCGATTCGCTGCGAATCGGGGATGGCGTCCAGCCCTAATCCGGCAAGGATAGTCTGGAATTGGCCGATGTCGCTGCGGTTGAGGCGGGTGAGGGTTTCGTCGTAGGCGATTTGTAACTCTTTGCGCTCTGGCTCAGCAGCTAGCTTAGTTGCCAGATGTGCCAAATCGGTTTCCAATTGGGCCGGGTCGCCGACGGTTTGGTGCAGGAGTTGGCCGAGAGTTAGGGTGGGATCGGGATTGAAGCCTTGCGCCAGGTAGCCGACGCGCAGGTTGGCCGGAGTGAGGGCGATGTGGCCGGAGTTTGGCAGCTCTTCGCCAGTTAGTAAACGCAGCAAAGTCGTTTTGCCGCAGCCATTCGGCCCAATAAGGCCCACACGGTCGCCCGCGTTGACGCTAAATGTACAATTTTTGAGAATGGGAGTCAGCCCGAAGGCTTTAGATAGGTTGTGTGCGGTAAGCATAAGTTTACTCCTTAGCCGGTTAGCTTGTCAGTCGGTCGGCTTGTCAGTCGGGCAGCAAGTCCGCCGATTAGCTTGTCAGCGATTCGCTGAAATGGTGAAGCGCTGGCTAACTGAAATGCTTAAATTGAATGGAGTGAACTTAGTCTGTCATGAATGATAACCTCTGTGGAATGATGTCATTATGGGACTGATTGATTGTTTCGTCAAGCGTTATATTGATTTTCTTGAACTTTTTCCCAGCGCACGATGAAGAAGAGGAGGCTGCCCGCTAACAGTAAGCCGAAGAGGTTGAACCAGGAAACGGCCGTTCCCCCCATCTCCTCCAACACAAATCCCATCAACCAGGGCAGGCTGGCCCCGCCCAGACTGGCTCCCACGAAAAGCCAGCCTGTCACCTGCCCGGTGATGGTCATGCGCCGTTCGGCCAGGGAGAGGGTGGTGGGGAAGACAGAGGCGAAGGAGAGACCCAGACCAATCGTTCCCAGCCAGAGGACGGCCGTTGAATTGACCCAAATGAGCATGATGCCGACGCTGACCAGCGCGCCGAGCAAATCCATGAGCAAAATTGCGCGTGGGCGTAGGCGAGCGGCGAGGGGGATGGCGAGCAGTCGGCCCACCGTGAGGGCGCCCCAGAAGGCGGAGGTGAGGTAGGCGGCGGTTGAGTTGTCGGCCAACCCCAATGTGGTGGCGTACGTAAAAACCCAGCCGCTAAAGCCGACTTCCAGCCCCACGTAGATGAAGAAGAAGGCCATGATGAGACCAATGAGCAAGCGGTTGGTTTGGTTGGCGGTTTGGGCTGTTTGTTGATGAACGGCCGTTGGGCTGGGTAATATCCCAAATAAAATGGACACGGGCAGGATGATGAGCGCCAGCATCCAGTAAGCCCAGCCAATGCCATCGCTGCGCAACAAAACCTGGGCGACGACGATGGGGGAGAGGAAGGCGCCGACGCCGAAGAAAAAGTGCAGTCCATTCATGTAGGGGGCGACTTTTTCGCCATGCGTCCAGACGAGCAGGGTATTGCCGCCCACGTCTACCATGTTTTCGAAGAAGCCGAGAAGGAGGAGAACGGCCGTCATCACCCACAACTGATTGATTACCGGTATCAGTGCCAATGATAGGGACATGACAACAATGGCGAAGGCTAACAGGCGATGGCCGGGCAGGCGGTCAAACAACCGCGCCCCCAGAAGCGACCCGCCCATAAAACCCAGCGAACGAGCCGTGAACAGGAAGCCAATTTCGCTGAGAGCGGTTCCGGTATTGGCGGCCAGGTTGGGCAGGGTGGGGCCGAGCACGGCACTGGCTAATCCGATAGTGATGAAGGCGGTGAAGTAGACGGCCGTTTTTGAATTCGCTTGTGTAGTGTTAGTCAACTGGTATCAAAGTAATTTGGCGCTGATAAATTCTTTTGCGAACAACGCGATTTGAATGCTGGAATCCGCTTCCTCGCGGGTAGGCATATAAAAATCATCCGGGTAACGAATTTCCACGCCGTAAATGGTTAAGGAATCGGTTTGGTTTTGATACAGCGTGTCGAAGGTCGAATCAATCTTTTTGCATTGTTCGATAAGTTCAGCAATGTCATGCGTTCGTCGAAATGGTTTTTGATGGGATACAAGAAACGCTTTGAGGCATTTTTCCACGCATTGTTGCATGTGGTAGCAAACCATATCGGTTGTAGGCTCAGCGGTTTGCATTTCATCCTGGCCGATTTTTAGATCATTCCCGGCTTTGATCAGCCAATTTTTTACCAATTGCTGCAATGAGTCATTCATAATGGAATGCCCTCTTGCGCTACAGTATAGGCAATGTGGCCTGGATATGCTTTGGTCGCTTGAAATTGGTTGTTGGATTTGAGCAATACATCATTTGGGATACGCAGCCGCGCTAATTCTCGTTTGATTTCAGTTGTCAGGCGGCGGCGGTCGGCAAATGTTAAATCCCGATTGACTAGAACATATAAATCCCAATCGCTGTTGGCGTGGGATGTTCCGCGGGCGCGACTGCCAAATAGGAAGGTTTGCTCGACCTGAATGTCATGGCTATGCAAAATCGCGCGTATGACGGCCGTTGCTTGTTTAAGTGGTTTCATCTTGTGGATACTATATCAAAAAGCCATCCGTCACCCAAACAATGAGGCTGGCCCAGGCGAAATTGGCGCGGTGGATGAGGCGAATCAGCCATTTTTTGTTGAGGAAATGGGATTCAGACAAGTTTAATCGGGCCAGATGCCGGTTGAGTCTTTGGCCCTTGCCAGATGTGAAGGAGAGGGTACGGCCGTTTCGCTGCCGCACAATCACCCGTCCCAACAAACAATCCGGCGGCCAAAGCGGGTCAATCATAAGCAGCCGGTCGCCGCGCGTGCGTAAACGGCTGCCTTCCCACCCCCAAAAACGATGTGTCAACAAATCTCCTTCTGGAGCCAGCGTTACAATGTCGCCTGCATCTAACTGCAACGGATCGACTGCCTCCAACCCGACCTGATCGCCCGCCTTCAACAGCGGCGCCATACTGCCGCTGCTAATCGTCAAAAACGGCATGTCTCCCCGCGCCAAACCCTCGCGCAGCATCTCGGCAATGATTGATGTGTTCGTATTTATCATATGAAATGCGTAATGTATGATGCGTAAAACGTCACCTATTATGTATCAGATCTTATGTTTCACTCTTTACGTTTTATGCATTTCGATTTACAATGCAGTTACTTACCATAAAGGAGCGACACCATGAACGTTCGTTGTACATATTGTCGGAACTCGTTTAATCTAAGCCGCGATTTTATCGTTTCGGCCGTTGCCGAAGCCGAAGAGAAGCGGCAAAAGCATGTCAATGTGGAGTGTATCAAATGCCGGAAGATCATCAAAGTGCCGGTAAAGCAGATGAAACGATTTATCCCGCGTCAAACAATGGCTGAAGAAGGGGACGAACAAGCCTGACGCAGTTAAGATGCAAAAAAACCGGGCTTTTAGCCCGGTTTTTTTGTGTTGCATTGATGATTGGAGATTGAACCAGCAAATTTCCAATCTTGCTTCACTTCACATATAAATTGTGTTTATTGATGTAATCAAGCACGGGAGTGGTGACTAAGTAACGCACAGAATGCCCTTCCTGCCGCCAGCCGCGAATGCCGGTTGAGGAGATGGACATGATGGGGCCTTTGATGAGGTCAACGGCCGTTTCAATCTTCGCAATCTTCCCCCTCAGCATCGGCCAATTAATCCTGATCCCAGGCCGAGGATAAACGCCCAGCCGGCATTGCTTAATAATCTCGTGTGGCTCTTCCCATGTGGGAAAATCATGCAGCGAATCAGCGCCAATAAGGAACCAAATTTGCGAATTAGGGTAGGCTTGGTCGATGAGGGGCAGCAGCGTGACTGTAGTGTGGGGTGGAGGACGATTAATGTCGGCGGTGTCTAAAATGAAGGCGGGATTGGCGTCGGTGGCTAGTTGAGTCATTTTCAGGCGGTGGGAAACGGCCGTAACCTCCCTGTCTTGTTTATGTGGCGGGTCCCCTACCGGTAAAAACAAAATCTTGTCCAATCCCAACTGCTCTCGCGCCGTCTCCGCCACCCATAAATGACCAAAATGGGGCGGGTCAAACGTTCCGCCCAACAAGCCTATTCTTCGCCCCACTCCAACTCCTCATCGCCGATGTAAACCATATCGCCCGGTTTAACGCCCGCCTTCGTCAATGCCTGCGTGATGCCCATACCTTCCAGGATTTTTTGAAAACGGATCAGCGTCGCGTCAAATTCAAAATAAGTCATCGCCGCAATCCGTTCAATACGTTTGCCGCTGACGCGCCAACCAAATCCTTCCCGCTCGATAACAAATGCTTCGTCCTCAGCCTCTGGCCGAATCACAACCGCATCTTCAAAAGCAGTTTCCGGCTCCGGCGTTTCATCCAGAATTTGTTTAACCTGGTACAACATCTCGCGCACACCCTGGCCCGTCGCCGCCGAAATCGCGCAAAATGGGTAGCCGGCCTTTTTTATTTCTTCCTCGATGATGGGTTCCCAGGCAATGGCATCCGGCAAATCCATTTTATTAAGAACGACGATCTGCGGCCGTTTCTCCAGAGCGATGTCATACAAGGCTAATTCCTGGTTAATCATCGCCCAATCTTCCAATGGATCCGAAGCCGCGCCGTCAATTAAGTGAATCAAGACCTTTGTCCGTTCCACATGACGCAAAAAATCGTGGCCCAGACCCACCCCGTCAGATGCGCCCTCAATCAAACCGGGAATGTCGGCCAGTGTCATCGTCTCATACTCATCCAGCGTGACGACGCCCAGGCTGGGCTGCAAGGTGGTAAACGGGTAATTGGCAATTTTAGGTTTAGCCGCGCTAACCACGGAAAGCAGCGTAGATTTGCCCGCATTGGGCACGCCTACCAGCCCCACATCGGCGATGAGCTTGAGTTCTAGTTCCAGCCACATTTCCTCACCAGGTTCGCCCCGTTCGGCGATGCGCGGCGCCTGGTTGACGCTGCTGGCAAAACGGGCATTGCCTCGACCGCCTTTGCCCCCCTTGAGGATAGTCGTTTCCTGACCGGGTTCGGTTAAATCAGCTAACTGTTCGCCGGTGTCGGCATTACGGATAATGGTTCCTGGCGGAATTTCCAGCCGCAGCGTTTCGCCATTAGCGCCGGTACGGTTTTTGGTGTTGCCATGCGTGGCGTCGCCAGCGCGAAAATGGTTGCCGCGATGGAATCGGACGAGGCTGTTGTGGTTGCCGTTAACGACAAAAATGATGTCGCCGCCTGACCCACCGTCGCCGCCATCGGGGCCGCCCAGCGGGACGTGCTTCTCGCGGCGAAAGCCAATCATGCCATCGCCGCCATTGCCGCTTCTAATATAGATTTTTGCTCGGTCGTAAAACATAATGCAAATGGCAAGTGGCAAGTGGCAGGCTTGTTTTTTGTTTAGCGCTTACCACTTGCTGCCTATTACTCCTCCAGTAGGGAGCGAAGTTTGGCAAATCTGGGGTCAATTTCGTCTGCTTTGCAACCGCAGTCGGCTTCGTTGAGATTTTGGCCGCAGACCATGCACAAACCTAAACAATCTGATTTGCAAAGTGGCTGCATGGGCGTCTCTAAAAGGCTGAGTTCGCGCACCAGTGGGGCCAGATCGATAAAGCCAGTTTCGCCGTCAAAGGTGTAGGTATCTTCCCCTTTTGGGGCTTCTTCGGGTGGGTAGTAGAAGAGTTCATCCAACTGGATGATGATGGGAACGAGGGTATCTTCCAGGCAGCGAACGCATTCGGTGTGTATTGAGGTTTGGAAACGGCCGTCTACATACACCCCTTCTGAAGTTCGCGTAGCCGTAAACTGCCCCTGCAAAGGCGTTAGCGTTACATCTTCGCTAACCTGGATAGTTGGATAGCTTATTTCGTTAAGCCGGCTGGTTCCCAACGGCGCTTCCAGCAGAAAGCCAAAATTAAAGCGTAGTCGTGAAAAGTTAGTATTGCTCATGATTCTCTCGGTTGGTCAAAATGAACGATTGAGTATAGCATATCCAATGCGAAGCAGCGAAGTTGCGGTATTGCATTTGCATTCCGCAGCACCGCAGTTTTGCAAAATATAGCAAGGAGAAAAAATGTCAGTTAATTTGTTGGTAGCAACGCACAATCAAGGAAAAGTGGTTGAGTTTGCCGAGATGCTGGCCGATATGGCAATAGAGTGGCTGAGTCTGGACGAGGTGGGCGTAATGGCCGATGTGGAGGAAACCGGCGCGACGTT
>JANTGY010000136.1 GCA_024762695.1 Anaerolineae bacterium | reverse complement strand
ACAATCCCCGCCTGGTTCAACAACTGCGCCGGAACAACATCGGCCCGCGTTTCGATATATTTCAGGAATTTCTCGTGCTTCTTGCTCACCCCGCCGCCAATGATGATCGTTTGCGGCGAGAACAACGCTTCAATGTATTGGAAGTAGGCATTGAGCCGCAAACCCCACTCTTCCCAACTCAACCCTTTCTCTTGCCGAATGCGATCCGAAGCGTACTCTTCAGCGTCTTTCTTTTGGTTACGCATGTAAATATGGCCCAATTCCAGGTTGGGAACCAGACGGCAGTTGACAAACATCGCGCTGCCAATGCCCGTGCCCAACGTGAAGACCATCGCCGCCCCCTGGCAGCCGCGTCCGGCCCCAAACTGCATCTCAGCTATCGCCGCCACATCAGCATCATTCAACAGCGTCGTTTCTAGACCAGTCGCCTTAGCAATTGCCTTTTCGCCGGAAAACCCAATCCAGCCATTGTCAATGTTCGCCGCCGACATCACCACGCCATCCAGCACCACCGACGGTATACCTACGCCCAGCGGTCCGCTATACTCAAAATGTTTAACGAGCTTTTTGACGGTTTTGATGACTGCTTTCGGCGTCGCCGGCTGCGGCGTCGGAATCCGCAGCCGATCTGTTATCATCTCGCCCGTTTCTGTGTTGACCAACGCCCCTTTAATCCCCGATCCGCCGATGTCAATGCCTAAAATTTCCATAAACCCTCAACCCGACGCAAAACGCAGGACGCATTCTTCGTCCGTCTTGCATCTTACGTCTTTACTCGATTACACCGTAAAAATGCGGCAGCGGTTCCACTGCTTCATCCGACCAAGTAATGGCCGACAGAATTTCATCGCGTGCCTGAGCCAGCTTGTCGGCGTCGTTGGCGTGGATGAAGCCAATCGGTTCGCCCATTTGCAGCCTATCGCCGACTTTGCGCGGCATAATCAGACCTACTGCATGATCAATCTTGTCGCCTTTGACCATGCGTCCCGCGCCTAATTTCACGCTGGCCCAACCGATAACGGCCGTATCCATCGCCCCAATCACTCCATCCGCCGGCGCCAAAATCGGCTCAACCAACTTGGCCTGCGGCAGTCGGGCCGGATCGTCCACCTCGGCGACAGCGCCCCCCTGGGCTGCAACCAACTGACGGAACTTTTCCCAAGCACGGCCGTCGTCGCGCGCCGCCGTTGCCAAAGCTTTTGCGTCCGCCAGCGTCTCCGCCTTCCCTGCTTGCAGCAGCATGTGCCCGGCAACTTCTACCGCGTGCTGCCACAACGCCGCCGACCCGCCGCCTTGCAGCGTCTCAATCGCCTCTTTGACCTCCAACGCATTCCCAACCGCGTAGCCCAAAGGCTGGTTCATATCTGAAATGAGCGCGGTCGTCCTGCGCCCGGCATCCTTGCCGATATTAACCATCACTTTGGCCAATTCGCGCGCCTGGTCTAAGTTGGACATAAACGCGCCGCTGCCCATCTTCACATCCAACACAATCCCGTCCGCGCCGGCAGCCAGCTTTTTAGACATAATCGAAGCGGCAATGAGGGGCATACTCGCCACCGTCCCCGTTACATCGCGCAAGGCGTACAACTTGCCGTCGGCCGGGGCCAAATCGGCCGTTTGTCCGGCCAATGCCAGCCCAATCTCAGCCACCTGTCGTTTGAACTCAGACAGCGTCAAATCGGGCGACCAGCCAGTAATGGATTCCATTTTGTCCAGCGTGCCGCCGCTGGACCCTAACCCCCGTCCGCTCATCTTGCCCACCGGCGCGCCGCAGGCGGCCACCAAAGGCAGCGCGACCAGCGACACTTTATCGCCCACGCCGCCCGACGAATGTTTATCGACTACAAACGGAGCCACATCGTGCAAGTCCAATTGGTCGCCAGAACGGGCCATTGCCAGCGTCAAATCCACTGTTTCGCGTCGGTTCATGCCCCGAATAAAAACAGCCATAATCAATGCAGCCGCCTGATAATCGGGGATACTGCCGTCCGTATAGCCAGCTATAAACCATTCGATTTCTGCAGTAGTCAACTCGCCGCCGTCTCTTTTTTTCTCAATAATATCTACAATTCGCATTTCAAATACACCGTCAGGCGCCTCTTTAATTTTGTATTTAACAGGGGTGATTATAACAGGGAATTGGGGATTATGCGCCCAGAAGGAATAGAGAAACGGCCGTAACCAGCTTGACCAACACCCAACCAGTTGTGTACCATTACCAACAACATCGCTGGTATCGCCGCTGCCTTTTATCCGTCTTAAATAAATAAACAAGGAGAACAGGTAATGAGCGTTTATAAAATCATCGAACTAGTCGGGACCAGCCCAGTTTCTTGGGAAGACGCCGCCAAACAAGCCATAGAAAAAGCCGATCAAACCCTGCGCGGCCTGCGTATAGCCGAAATCATCAAACTAGACATGAAACTGGAAGACGGCAAACTCGTCGCCTACCGCGCCAGAGTCGCCGTCTCGTTCAAATACGAATAGCCGTAGATCATCACAAAACGACAACTCCTCCTGACGATCGGCCGCCAGGAGGAGTCTACTCGGGGGAAAACGAGTCTAGGATGGAACCAATCAAAAATTGGTCGTGGCGTCGTATCTATTGCTACATTAACTCCGCCGGTCATGGGGAATACGACGCCACATTTTCCTTCAACTTAGCAAGCCAACATTACAATTCACATTACAATTCAATAATTCTATATGTCCCAACAGTTGATGATTAACCTGCATTGGCCTATCATTCCCCCGGCAAGCCAAATTCAAACGCATTAAAAGGGCGCACTTAGCAGGATGACAGAAATCAAACCTTTTACATCGCTGCCCGCATTACGAACCGCTCACAAAAAACTACTAGAATGCCGCGTCGAAGGCGGGGCCGCGGCCGACTATCATGCCAAAATAACCGCATTTATCCAACAAGGCCGCTTAAGCGGCGCCTTATTGGATGCCCGCAGCGACCGCTGGCAGGCGCAAAACTTGCTTGATTATTGGGCGAACGAACTGCATCAGGCACGCCAAGACATCCCAGACACCGCGCTAGTTGAATATGACGATAGTTTGGCGCCCGTGTTAGAAGACGCCATCTGCCCCTATTTAGGCTTGCGTACTTTTGGCAGGGCTAAACATCCCTACTTCTTTGGGCGCAATACGCTCATTGATTCGATGGTTGAAAAACTCAAATACGACCGCTTTTTAGCCATCGTCGGCCCCTCTGGCAGCGGCAAATCATCCACCGCTCTTGCCGGACTGCTGCCGCAATTACAAAAAGGGGCGCTGCACGGCAGCCGAAAATGGCGTTTCTATCCGGCAATGGTTCCCGGCGCTAACCCGCAAGAAAACCTGGCCCGCATCATCTATCCCAACCGCGCCGCCGACCAACAGTGGATCAGCCGCGTTGCCCAACAAAATCAACACGATCCCGCCTACCTGGCCGCGCGCATAGACCAGGCCGGCGAACAACCGGCTGTCTTGATGATTGACCAATTTGAGGAGATCTTCACTTTCTGCCATGACAATAACAAACGGCGCGCTTTCATCAATACGCTCCTCGAGCTGATCCAGATGCCTGGCAAACGGCACACCGTCATTGTTACCATGCGTACCGATTTAGAAAGTAACATTGTGCAGTGGCCGTCCTTGCTCGCCTTTTACGAACGCGCTCAAATCCGCATGATGGCGATGAAAGCGTCTGAGCTGCGGGAAGCGATAGAAAAACCGGCCGAAATCGTCGGCCTCAAATTTGAAGAAAATCTGGTTGACGAGCTTATTCGGGAAGTATTGGGTAAACCGGCCGCGCTGCCGCTGCTGCAATTTACTTTGCTGAAGCTGTGGGAGAATCGAACGCACAGTCGCGTAACCTGGGAAGTGTATCGTCGCTTAGGCGGCGGACGCCAAACACTGGCAAACAGCGCCGATGCTTTTTATAACAGCTTGCCGCCGGAGGACAAGGTATCTGTTCGGCGAATTTTTCTGCGCATCGTCAACCCCAGCGCCGAAATGGAGATCACCCGCGACCGGGTGGTGCGGGCCATGCTGTACGACATCGGGCTGGCCCAAGAATGGGTAGACCGCATTCTTGATGAACTTATTGACGCCGGATTGATCCGATTGATTTTGGGCACGACGCGCGACGACGATATGGTGGGTTTGGCGCATGAATCGCTGATTCGGATTTGGCCGCGGCTGGCGGGTTGGTTGGAGGAGGAGCGCGTGCGGCAGCGGCGGCGCCTGCGGTTGACAACAACGACGGAGCAGTGGAAATCGTCGGGGCAGGATGAGAGCGCTTTGCTGCGTGGATTGTTGTTGGAAGAAGCGCTTCGCTACGAAGACCTTAATGAAATTGAGAAGACGTTTGTAGAAGCCAGTGTGGAGGCTGTCCATCGGGCCGAGCGCGAGCGCGAAGCGGCGCAAAAACGACGTTTGGAACAGGCGCAGGCTTTAGTAGAGGAGCAACGGCGACGAGCGGAGGAAAGCGCCCGGTCAGCCCGTCGTTTAAGCTGGTTAACGGCCGCTTTGTCGATCGTGTTTGTTCTGGCTATGGTGGCCGCGTTTGTGGCCGCGCGCAATGGTTCCATTGCCCGCGAAAATGCGGAAACGGCGCGGCAAAATCAAATGGCCGCGGAACAACTGCGGGTTACGGCCGAATCAAGCGCGGCGACGGCCGTTTTCGCCCAAAATGCCGCCCTCGCCGATGCCCATCTGCGGGCCACCGCCGAAGCCGACGCGCTACGCCAGCAAGGTGTGGCCGAGCAAAACGCCATCGCCGCCGACACTGCCCGCGCAACGGCCGTGTCCAGCGCTGCCGAAGCCGAAGAAGCCCGTACCATTGCCGAAGCCAACGCCCGCGAGGCCGAAGCTCAAAATCGGCTGGCCGTCTCCCGCGAATTGGCTGCCGCCGCCATCGAACAGCTTGGCAGCGACCCCGAACTCAGCCTGTTGTTGGCCCTGGAAGCCGTCAATCGCACTTACGCCTTCGATCAAACCGTCTCCGCTGAAGCGGAAGACGCCCTTTATCGCGCCTTGCCCGCCTCCCAACTCCAATTAACCCTTTCCGGACACACCGATTGGGTGAGCAGCATCGTTTTCAGCCCCGATGGGTCTAAATTAGCCACAACCAGCTTAGATAACACCGTAAAAATCTGGGACGCGCGTTCGGGACAAGTCCTTCTGACGCTTGAAGACCACAGCCGGGCTGTCAGAACCGTTGCTTTCAGCCCCGATGGTAAACGCCTAGCTACCGCTGGGGATGATGGGTTTATCATTATTTGGAACGTGGATTCGGGGCTTCGTTTGGCCGTTTTCAAAGATGATAACGGCGCTATTCGCGGACTCTCTTTTAGCCCCGACAATGTTCACCTGGCCGCGGCCAATGCGGATTTGACGGTACGTATTTGGAATACAAATACCCGAAAATCATTGTATCGGTTATTTGGACATGAGGCGCCGCTGACCGATGTGTCGTTTAGCCCTGATGGCGTTTATTTCGCCAGTTCGTCGGAAGACGGCCGTGTTATTGTTTGGAGCATGGAAACAGGTTCGCCCATTTACCCCATCAACCCCGACGAAGACAATCCGGTTATCGTTAACGCCATTGCCTTCAGCCCCGACGGGACGCGTCTAGCAACGGCCAATGAGGATGGCGTCGCTAAAGTGTGGGATTATGTCGCCGGGGAACTGCTCCTAACCTTATCCGGCCATGCCAACCGCGTTTTAGACGTTGCCTTCAGCCCTGACGGAACACGCTTGGCTACGGCCAGCGGCGATGGCACAGCCAAAGTATGGGCGGCGACAACGGGTCAGGCGGCTTATGCGCTAACGGGGCACAATGGCGGCGTTAACGGCATTGCCTTCAGCCCCAATGGCAAACGCATCGCTACGGCCAGCCAGGATGGGACGGCCAAAGTATGGAATGCAGACCCCAGTCTGGATGCGCTTATTTTATCCGGTCACAGTGCGCCAGTTCGCAGCGTAGTTTTTAATGCTGATGGCAATCTGGCAGCGACCTCAAGCGATGATACGACAACAAGAATTTGGGATACGGAAACGGGCGAAACGATCATGACATTCGCCGACCACAATGCGGCCGTTACTGATGTAGCCATTAGCCCCGACAATATCCATGTCGCCACCGCCAGCGACGATTTTAATGCCCGCATTTGGAATTTGGAGACGGGCCAGGTACAAATCCCGCTGCTTTCTCACCAAACGCCAGTCAACAGCGTGGCGTTTAACCCCGATGGAACGCTTCTGGCTACATCTAGCGACGATGGGTTTGCCCGCATCTGGGAAACGGCGACGAGTCAGTTTTTCCTGCGATTTGAACACAGCTCGGCCGTTAACGACGCTGTTTTTAGCCCTGATGGAACGCTATTGGTAACGGCCGTTGACAGCGGCGCCATCGTCATCTGGCAAATCGCAACCGGCGAGAGATTACATACCCTCGCTGGACACGAAGGCCCTGTCAACCAAATCGCGTTTGATGCCAGTGGAACCATTTTGATCACTGCCGGCAGCGACGGCACAGCCAAACTATGGCAAGTCAACACCGGCGAAATCCTACGGACATTTTCAGGTCATACCGGGCCAGTCCTCAGCGCCGCCCTAAGCCCCGATGGACTGCGCCTGGCAACTGCCAGCGTAGATAAAACTGCCAAATTATGGGATACCGCAACAGGACAGGCGCTGCGAACGCTGTTGGGTCATACCTCCACCGTCAACAGCGTCTCCTTTAGCCCTGACGGAATGCGCCTGGCCACAGCCAGCGTAGACCGAACCGCCCAAATCATCGAACTAACGCCGATAGGAGACCTGTTTGCGCGCGCCCTGGAACGCCGAACGCGCGCCTTAACCGCCGAAGAATGCCAGCAGTATTTACGCGGCGAAGATTGTTTATCCGATGAGAATAATTCGAACTAACTTGGGTTGCACTTCAATTAGGGGAGAGCTATAATTCTCTTCGCTGTGGGCCATTAGCTCAGCTGGCAGAGCAGTTGACTTTTAATCAATTGGTCAGAGGTTCGAATCCTCTATGGCCCACCAAAGGTCTCCTTCATACAACAATGAAGGAGACCTTTTTTGATCCCGGAAAGGAAAACCACCCATTATTCCAAACTCAATCCCATCTCCTCCAGCTTCCGCATGCGCTCCCATTCGGGAATATCGCCATCCGCTCCCGCCTCTTTTAGAACCTCAATTTGCCGCAATTCCATAATTTGGTCGCGCAAAACGGCCGCTTTCTCAAACTCCAACCCCTGCGCCGCCTGCTTCATCTGCTTCTCCAACTCCTTGATCAGCTTATTCAACTCGGCCTTTGGTAAATCACGCGCCGTCGTATAGCCTGCCTGCTCTTCCGCCAGAACCATCTCTTGTTCGGCGGCAATATCCTCTGTCAGGTCATGCACCGCCTTCATAATGCTGCGCGGCTCAATCCCGTGTTCTTCATTGTAGGCCATCTGCTTTTCGCGGCGGCGATTCGTTTCATCCAACGCCGCCCGCATGGAACGGGTAATCTTATCGGCATACATGATCACTTTGCCGTCTACATGCCGCGCTGCCCGGCCAATTGTCTGAATCAGCGCCGTTTCCGAGCGCAGGAACCCCTCTTTATCCGCATCCAAAATAGCAACCAGCGTTACTTCCGGCAAATCTAAACCTTCGCGCAGCAAATTGATACCCACAAGCACATCAAACACCCCCATGCGCAGGTCGCGTAGAATCTCCGTCCGCTCAATCGTATGGATTTCTGAATGTAAATAATGCACTTTTACACCCATTTCCAACAGGTAATCGCTCAAATCTTCGGCCATGCGCTTGGTGAGTGTTGTGACCAGGATGCGCTGTCCTACTGCCGTTCGTTTGTTAATCTCGCCCAGCAAATCATCCACCTGCCCTTTGACCGGCCGCACCTCCACTTCAGGGTCCAAAATCCCGGTCGGCCGAATCACCTGACGCACGATCCGATCCGAATGTTCCAGCTCATACGGGCTGGGCGTGGCGCTGGTAAAGATGGCCTGGTTAATTTTACCGCTAAACTCGTCAAAATTTAGCGGGCGGTTATCTAACGCGCTGGGCAAACGGAAGCCATAATCTACCAGTGTGGTCTTACGGCTGCGATCCCCGGCAAACATGCCGCGCACCTGGGGAATCGTCATGTGGCTCTCGTCAATCACCATCAAAAAGTTGCCGGGGAAATAATCTAACAGCGTCCAGGGCGGCTCGCCTTCCTCCCGGCGGTCCAGATGACGGCTGTAATTTTCGATGCCTCCCATGTAACCAATTTCACGCAGCATTTCCAAATCGTACATGGTTCGCTGTTCGATGCGCTGCGCTTCTAACAGCATTTTATGTTCCTTGAAATAGGCGATTCGTTCGCTTAATTCCGCTTCAATATCATTGATCGCCTGAGCGGTCTTGTCTTCGTCGGCGATAAACTGTTTGGCCGGGAAAATCTCGACTTTGCCATGATCCAGCAGCACTTCGCCTGTCAGTGCGTCAAATTCAGTGATACGTTCCACTTCATCGCCCCAGAATTCAATGGAAAAGGCGGTTTCGGCGTAAGCAGGATATACCTGAAGCGTGTCGCCGCGTACGCGAAAAACGCCGCGCCGCAGTTCTAGATCGTTGCGATCGTACTGGATATCTACTAACCGACGCAGTAAAACATCGCGCCGATATTGCTTGCCGCGCTCAACTTTTACTGTCACTTTACCCCACGCTTCGGGATTACCGATACCGTAAATGCAGGAGACAGAGGCGACAATGATGACATCTTCCCGGCTCATCAGGTTTGTCGTTGCCTGAAGGCGCAGCCGGTCAATCTCTTCATTGATTTGGGTTTCTTTTTCGATAAACAGATCGCGCCGGGGAACGTAGGCTTCGGGTTGGTAGTAGTCATAGTAACTGACGAAGTAGCTGACAGCGTTATTGGGGAAGAAGTCGCGGAATTCACTGTAGAGCTGGGCGGCCAGGGTTTTGTTGTGGGCCAGAATGAGGGTTGGCTTCTGTGTTTTTTGGATGACCTGGGCAATGGTGAATGTTTTACCGGTGCCGGTAGCCCCCAACAAGGTTTGGAATTGTTCTCCTTTATTTAAACCAGCAACAAGTTGGGCGATGGCTTCCGGCTGATCGCCGGTAGGCTGGAATTCAGAAACGATCTCAAATTGGGGCATAGGGTTCCTCGTTTGGACAACGGCCGTCGACAATAGCAAATGGTTAATCGCCGCACGCCAGATAGTAGAACGAAAGTTCTTCATTCTACCATATTTCATGGACAACGGTAACCACTTCTAGTATTTCAAAGCATATTATTAGGCGGAATTTTCAATTTGTTTTGATCGGCTTATGGATTTGTGTGATAATTTGTTAGAATCCACATAATTTCTTCACAAATGGTTGCTATACTGTGGCAACTGACGAAACACCACCATCTCTGGGACTTAGAGCCAAACAAAAAGAGGGCGCCTGCCCTTTTTTTGTTTGGCTTTTTTTATCTTGCCCCACCTTGAAAATCAATGACATCTGTCACTTGATCTAGTTCGCATTTGCGGCTACATTTTATCATGTACACCGTCCCAATCATGTTAGTTCATTAACATATTTAGCTAAAACAGTTTTGAAACAGCACAACTAGTGACTGTTTGGTTCGTTTTGTTAAATCGGAGGTTTAGATGTCAGAACGCAAAAAAGTAAATTTACCCGCCCTGTTTAAGAAAGTAGAAAAGGGAGAACCGATCTCCTGGCTGACCTGCTATGATTATCCCACGGCCTATTTTCAGGAACAGGCCGGCGTTGATATGATTCTGGTCGGCGACAGCCTGGGCATGACGATGCT
>JANTGY010000135.1 GCA_024762695.1 Anaerolineae bacterium | reverse complement strand
TTCGCAGGCGCGCCCGCAGTTTTGAGTGCGCCCAATCGTAATCGGTCGCCCCCACTTCACTGTGACCCAAAATTGGCACACCGGGCGGTTCGGACAGGACATCGCCGCCGGCCATAATGCCCGCGTAGCTGCTCAAGTCCATCTCGTGGTAGGAGTTTTCGCTGTTGGCGAAGTGGCAGCCGGTGCAGGCTTGGGCGCCATCGAACCAGAGGTCATTGGTGGTAAACAGCGGCAAAACATCGGTTTCAAAATCACCGGAGCAATCATTACCATCTACAGAAACGTAGTTGAACAAATCCATCTCCGGCGCGCCGGCGTCAGCCCAGGCGCCGAGTAAATCGACGGCATGAATGCCGCAAGCGCCTGTCTGCTCGCCGCCGCTGGCGGTTATCTCGCCAAAGTAGGCGGTCGTGGTGGTAGTTGTGGTGGTTGTCGTGCCATCCGGTTCGGTGACGGTGGTTGTCGTTGTGGTGGTTGTGGATGTGGGCGAACCGGTTGTTGCAACGGCGCTTGTTGCCGGCGCGGCAGCCATCGCCGCTTCGATGTCGTCAATGCTTTCGCCATGCAGCACCCAGGGGCCATCGCGGTTCTCTTCGGTGATGTCAAATTCCCAACCTGGCGGCATTCGGTTGTTACGCAGCCGTTCTTTCAACTTGGCGTGTTCCCAATCGTAATCGGTCGCGCCTACTTCGCTCTGGCCCAAAATCGGCACGCCAGGCGGTTCGGAAAGCACGTCGCCGCCGGCCATGATGCCGGCATAGTTACTCAAGTCCATCTCGTGGTAGGAGGCTTCGCTGTTGGCGAAGTGACAGCCGGTGCAGGCTTGGGCGCCCTCAAACCAGAGGCCATTTGTTGTGAAGAGCGGCAAGACATTGGCTTCAAAAGTCGCGGCATAATCGCCAAACGCATCCGTCTCCGGCGCGCCCGCTTCTACCCAGGCTTGCAGCAAGTGCACGGCGCGAACTTCGGAACCATTTACGTCTAATGTCGGGCCGTCGCGGTTTTCTTCGGTGATATCGAATTCCCAACCGGGCGGCATCCGATTGTTACGCAGGCGGGCGCGCAGTTTGGCGTGCGCCCAATCGTAATCGGCGGCGCCCACTTCGCTTTGGCCCAAAATCGGCACGCCGGGCGGTTCGGAAAGCACGTCGCCGCCGGCCATGATGCCGGCATAGTTACTCAAGTCCATCTCGTGGTAGGAGGCTTCGCTGTTGGCGAAGTGGCAGCCGGTGCAGGCTTGCGCGCCCTCAAACCAAAGACCGTTGGTCGTGAATAGGGGCAGGATGTCGGCCTCGAATGTGCCTTGATACACGCTGCCATCGTAACCGGTGTAGTCGAAGGGAGCGGTTTCGGGCGCGCCGCCATCTACCCAGGCGCCGATGAGGTCTACGGCTTTGGCGGCTCCGCCAGCCGCGCCTGTGGAGACGGGCATGGCTTCGGCAACGGCCGGTAAAGCGGCTGCGCCGCTAGAATCGGACCCTTCTGAATCGTTTGAATTTGATTCTGCTTCAGTTGTATCTGCGCTGGCAACGGAATCAGCAACGGGCACGGCGACAGGGGTGCGGGTAGGCAGTTCGGGTAAACTGCCGCCGCAGGCCGCAAGCGTCATGGCCGCGATGAACAACAGGATCAATGGTAAATACTTCTTCATACAAAACCTCCTTATTGTGCTGTGCCTATCAAGTAAAGGGCGGGATAAAAGAATACCCACACCAAATCTATGTAATGCCACCAAACAGCACAGGCGTGGACGCCCCAGTGACGATCGGCGGAGTAATGGCCTTTACGGCCGTTATTCCACACAATGAATATGAATACGATACCGCTGACGACATGCAGGGCGTGCATCCCCGTCATGCCGTAAAGGACCGCTCCAAAAGCGCCATCGGTGGGCCGGATATGGCCCTGCCATTCAAATCCGATAACGCCGATGAGAAAAACGACGCCCAAGGCGGCGGTGATGAGCAGGCTGTTGAGGAATCCTTTGCGGTCGTCGTGGGCGATCATCACTTCGGCGCGATTCATGGAGTAGCTGCTGAGCAGGAGAACGGCCGTGATGATTAACGCTACCGCCTGATCTAAATGAGGCCGGGTGTCGCCCCACAGGTAAAAGCGGGCAACGAGTAAACCGGCGAACATAAACGCTTCGGAAGCAAAGAACAGCCAGAGACCCAGCCGATTGGCGCTTTCTTGTTGTTCGTACTCTGCTTGTGATATAGCGCTGGCGCTCATTTGTGTTTACCTCCATCCGACCATAACAGGCCAACGTGCATGAAGTAGTTCAAAATTAGCCCGGCTTTGAACAAACCGATGATGAATAGGGCTACGGTTGGAAATTCGATGAAACTGACGCCATATTCAACGGCCGTTAAAACCGCTAACCCCAAAAATACATTAAAACTCTGCCTTAAAGCCGAAGATTTCTTCTTTTCCATTAGTCAACTCCTTTAGTCCGCCGCCGCTGGGGCTGCGCTGGGATTCATAGCAACATACGTCGCGCCGGGCAGGCCGTAATCATACGGTTCACCCGTGATGACAAACGCCTCAGCATAGCTGTGTTCGGGAATGGGGGATGGGATCTGGAATTCCGGCGACCGTGAACGCCAGGGATTGGCGGCGGCAACCGGGCCTTTCCGCGCGCTCCAGGCCAGATTGTAAATCATAACCAGCACAGACAAGCCAATCACATAACCGGCAACCGTAATCCAGACATGACCGTTTTGAATGCCCAGCGCCGGGTCATAATCGGCGATGCGACGGCGCATGCCCAACAAACCAACCGCAATTTGCCCCAAACTTTGCACCCAAAAACCAGGCAAAATCAACCAAAAATGAAGCTTGCCCAATCGTTCGTTATACATCCGTCCCGTTGCTTTGGGGAACCAGTAATACAGGGCGGCAAAGAAAGGGAATATGAAACCGCCAAACATCGTGGCGTGGAAGTGGCCGACAATCCAGTAGGTGTCATGCAAATACAAATCCGTCGTCACCGTGCCGTTGGGCGGGCCGGTCAAACCGCCAATCAGAAAGACGGAGATGGCGCCCAAGACAAACAACATCGGCGTCGGAAATTCCAATTTACCGCGCCAGATGGTGCCGACCCAGCTAAAGAATTTGACCCCGGTGGGCACGGCTACCAACATCGTGGCGAATTGGAATGGAATGCGCAAAAACGGTTCCATCCCGGCAGTGAACATATGGTGCGCCCAAACCAGGAAACCCACCAACGCAATCGCCAGGCTGGAAAGAGCAATCCATTTGTAGCCAAACAGCGGTTTGCGCGCGAAAACGGGCAGCAGTTCGCTAATGATGCCTAGCCCCGGCAAAATGAAGACGTAAACGGCCGGATGGGAGTAGAACCAGAACAAATGCTGGAACAAAACCACATTCCCCGGTGGCGAACCAACTTCGATGGCGTGCGCCGTCAGTACCGGGTTGAAGAAACCCATGCCCAAAACCCGTTCTACAGTGACCATCAAGAAGGAAAGGCCGATGAGTTGGGTGGCGGTAAGCTGAATGATGGAGGTGGCAACGGCCGCCCACACAAATATCGGCATACGGAACCAACTCATACCCGGCGCACGCATCTTGGCAACAGTGACAAGCGTATTGGCCGAGCCAACAATCGAGGAGATGCCGACCAGGTAAACGCCCAACATGAACGCCTGGACGCCCATCGGCGCCAAAACGCTGAGCGGGGGATAACCCGTCCAGCCGGTATCCCAACCACCCATGAACAGGGCGGAGATAACCAGAATCGCACCAGGTACGTTAATCCAGAAACCAAACGCATTCAGGCGCGGGAAGGCCATGTCAGAAGCGCCAATCATCAAGGGAACCAGATAATTGATCATACCGCCAACGCCGAGAAGGATGCCGGCAATCATGACGATGCCGTGCATACCAAAGAGCGTGTTGAAGGTGGCGGCTTCGATGTATTGCAATCCGGTCTGGGCCAGTTCGGTGCGGAAAATAAGCGCCAACGACCCAGCAACTAATACAAGCAAAATGCCGGTAACGGCGTATTGCACGCCGATGACTTTGTGGTTGTAATCCACGCTAAAATAGCGCGTCCAGGCTGGTTTGTCGGTGGGCGGGCCATGATGCATAGGCGTCTCTTTGCCCCCCATCCACTTGAACCAGTCACTGAGGGCGCCGACGCCGATCATGAAGCCGACGGCGCCAATGAGCGCCCCAATGATCATGGCCGGTTCGGCTTTCCAGGCGGGCAGCCCCATTAACAAGCGGATGAGGGTGACGAGGATTAGGCCAACGGCCGTGCCCACAATCTGCCCCACAATGCCCCGGATAATTCCTAATGAGAAAATAACCATAGGTCTCCTCCTTTTACTCTTTGTCTTTGCCCAGGCTGGCAATATAAGCGACCAAGGCGTCTAAATCTGCGTCGGAAAGCACAGCGCCAAAATTGGCAGGCATGCTGACATTCTCAAATCCGGCCACAATCTGACTGCCCGGGTCAATAATGGAAGCGCGCAAATATGCGTCATCAATAATAATCTCTGAACCGTCGGCAAGATATACTTCTTCGCCATAGATGCCCAGCCAGGTTGGGCCTGTATTCTCACTGCCATCAATAGAATGGCAGCCGAGGCAGCCATTCACTTGAGCCAGCTCGGCGCCAACTTCAGCCAGGCCGCCGGTGGGCGGCGCCATTTGTGATTGGAGCCAGGCGTCGAAATCGGCCGTTTCCATAACGCTGACATCGGCCAGCATGTAGGAGTGGTCGAGGCCGCAAATTTCGGCGCAGCGCACCACATAGGCGCCTGTTTCCGTAGGTGTAATACGCAGCGGATGCACCATTCCCGGAACAGCGTCTTGTTTTACCCTGAATTCAGGCACCCAGAATGAATGGATCACATCAATCGAGGTGAGTTCTAACACGGTTTGCCGGTTGACAGGCAAAAACAGCTCGGCGGAAGAGATGCCGTATTCAGGATAATCGAATCGCCAATTCCACTGCGAACCAGTCACTTCCACCACTAGCTCATCAGTTTCCGGCGAGGTGATGTCACTAAGGTAGCCAGTTCCCAACACAGCAAAGTAGAGCACAACCCCCAGCGGAACAACGGTCCAAACCACTTCCAAAGTCGTGTTGCCATGGAAGTGGTCGCCATCGCCATCGTCGCCAGGGCGGCGGCGAAAGACGATGAAGCTGTAAAGCATAAAGCCAATAATTAAAGCAAATAAGAAGGCAATCACATAGAACTGCATGCCCAGCAGCCTGTCTACATAAAAGCTTTCTTCACTGGCGCGAATGGGAAGCAGTTTATCGAAACCGGTTCCGAGCCAGGCCCAGGCAGCCAATGTGATGGCGGCAATGAGGGCGCTAACGCCAAGTAGATGTTTCATACGCGCATCTCCTTTGTTTGGTGAAAATTAAAACCTACCTAAGTGAATAATTTTTGAGGTCTGGGACCCCGTCGCCTATCAAGCGGTTGCTGAAGTCGATTGGTTGTGCAGCAAATCAAGCAAATCTGAAGAGCGAGAAATGGCTCGGTCTTGACGTTGGATGACTTGCAACTGGTTGTCGTCAAGATTAATGCGAATGATGACGATCTCTTCTTGCTCTAAAAGCGGCGCAATGAGCGCTTGATGTTGTACGCTGCTCGTCTCTACTAAAATATGGGTCGGCGCGTACGCTTTTATGTCGTTAATAGAAACGTATGAATCGAGGTCGGCCACAAACGTTAATCCCGCCTCTTTTAGTAAGGCGGAAACGGTGTCGCGCAAAAATGGATGTTCCCAAATCAACAAAATTCTAGATTCAGTCATATAGCCTTGCCAACGATCCCCTTTAATAAACCTCTCATAAAATAGTACCGAGGTACTATCAACAGGGGAATCGGGCAAATGTTGATTTAGGGTCGTTAAATTGTCGAGAAAATAACGATATTGGGGGGAAAGGGAGTAAAAAGGCGGGGTTTCAGGGCTGCTTGCATCCAGATTCGGTTACACGAGAGCGCTGGCGCCAGAAAATTTGTCGGATAACGATTTATGGACTGCGGATTACGGCAGCCAGATTTCGGAAGCTAGTTGTCAATAAGATCATGGCGCATGGCGTAGCGCACCAATTCAGCCCGGTTATTGAGTTCGAGTTTTTCCATGATGTGGGTGCGATGGGTTTGGACGGTGCTGGGACTGATGACAAGCTGCTGGGCAACTTTGCGATTGGTGAGTCCCTGGGCCAAAAGCTGCATGACTTCGGTCTCGCGATTGGTCAAAAGCTTTATACGGCTTGTTTCCTGGTTATCGGCGGATGACAAGAAGGAGTTAACCAGTTTACGGGTCATGGGCGGGGAGAGGTACACATCGCCATTGCTAACGGCTTTAAGGGCTTCGATGAGTTCGGTAGGGCGGGAACCTTTAAGGACGTAACCAGCGGCGCCAGCCTGGATAGCCTCGAAGAAGATGGCGTCGTCGTCGTGCATGGTTAACATGAGGGCATTGGTTTCGGGACAGCATTCGCGGATGAGTTTGACGGCGTCGATGCCGCCTAGTTCGGGCATACTGATGTCGAGCAGGGCAATGTCCGGACGGGTTGATTCGATTATTTCTACGGCTTGACGGCCGTTTACCGCCTGCCCTATGACTTCAAACTCAGGTAAATTATCGAGAATGAGGGCCACGCCCTCACGCATAATGACATGATCGTCGGCGATAACGACACGGATTGGTTTCATGCTACCTCCCCATTAACGATGGACAACGGTACGCTGACGCTGATTTTGGTTCCCCCGCCAGGTTCGGTTTGAAGATAGAAACGGCCGTTTATCTGTTCCGCCCGTTCTTGCATACTTAAAAGGCCGAGTCCCAGAGAACGGCCGTTGCCCGATTCAGCGGGATCAAACCCCACCCCATCATCTATAACGCTAAGTTGAACATGATCAGATAAGTATTCAAGTTGGATGGTCACATTTTTAGCCTGGGCATAACGCAGGATATTGGTGAAAGACTCTTGACCAATGCGAAAGAGAGCCGTCTCGGCCTCGTCCGCGACGGGGGAACGCTGACCGGCGGTAGAAGTCTTGACGCAAATACCTGAGGGAGCCAGCGTGTCCTGAGCGCATTGACGAAGGGCGGGCAATAAGCCTTGTTGATCCAACAGAGACGGCCGTAAATCCAAAATCAACCGGCGCATCGACTCCAACGTGTTCGAAGCGGCGCGGCGCGCATATTGCAAAACCGGATCGTCGCAGATCGCATCCTCATCCGTTTCTGAAGTGAGCAGAAAGGCCGTCAGCGGCTGCCCGATACCGTCATGCAGTTCGCGAGCCACACGCTGCCGCTCTTCTTCCTGGCTGCGCACGGTCGCCGCTAACAAATCGCGGCGCAATTGAACCTGGCTCTCTAATTCTTGTCGCAACAAATGCTCAGAAGCGCGTGCGGCTTCAAGTTGTTCGACAATTCTGGCAATCCAATGAAAACCCAACCCGACCAATAGCGGGCTGAGAACGCCAAAGGCGATAATTTCCAAGTAAAAACCCTCATGGACGCCCCCCGGCCCAAAATGCGTATGCGATCCTTGTATTTCTTCAATCGTCTCGATGATGAAGGCCAATAGCAACATCAAAAGTGGAAACGCAATCCGCAGTCGATGGGCCAAACGGACATAAAACGGCGTCTGGGGTGCGCTTGTTGGCGGCGTATCGTGAACAAAGTTTGTCATGGGTTTCTACATTAAGATGTTTATACTCGGCATACTTTTATGGCTTACCTGATCTACACTCGTCCTACAGGATACCATTCTCAGACGCTAAAGAAAAGGGAAGCAGGCCGTATGGCACGGTTTTTCAGTAGCCCCGTTTTGCTGTCATTCCCGCGCAGGTGGG
Organism: Anaerolineae bacterium; assembly: GCA_024762695.1. Taxonomy (GTDB): domain Bacteria; phylum Chloroflexota; class Anaerolineae; order Promineifilales; family Promineifilaceae; genus JACKCC01. The sequence continues at coordinate 2,046 of JANTGY010000135.1, read as the reverse complement.
AATCCATCTTCTCCTGTTGACAAATTATGGATGCCTGCCTTGCAGGCATGACAAGCCGACTACTGAAAAACCGTGGGCCGTATGGGGGCACGAACAAATTGCCATCCCATTCGCCGGCAGGCTCTTTTACCGTCAATTCTCCCTGGACAAACAGGCATCATCCAGCCCCCGCATTCCTGGCATTTCGACGAGCGGTAGGCGTGTCTAAGGTAGCTACGGTACGCATCGGTTATCTAGCTGATCATTTCCACAACTCAAACGCCATCTGACGAATACGGCCGTGCTGCTTACTCCGCGCCTGTAACAAAATCTCCCGCCCCTCGGCGCGGCGCGTGTAGACCAGCCGCCCGCCCCCCACGTACTGCCGCCAAAATTTAGCCAGCGACTCGGCCCGCTTTTTATGCGAGGCCAGGATGTCGGGGACGGGATGGTAGGCGTTTTCAGCGAGGTTGGGGAGGAACGGCCGTATCCCCAACCACATGCTTCTATAAATCGGATTCCGAATCGAACCCGCGTCCCGCTCAATCAAGTAACGGGCATCGCCCAACGGCCCCAAGAGCTGCTGGTAGGCGCGGGAAAAGGTGTCCGAATCCTCCGGCGAGGCGTAGTCGAGGAAGACTTGATAGCCGCCTTCGGGTGTGGCGACGACGCGCACGTAATTTTCGTTGAGATTGTGGCTGATGACGCCGGCCTCGCGCAGCCCGGCCATGAGAGCGCGGCCCATATCCAGCAAAATATCATCGGCGGGGAGTTCGATGAAGGCGCGGCGGAACAGTTGCCAAATGCCAACGCTGTTGACGCCAATGCCAACCGCTGCGCCGAGGGTGACGACGGCCGTTCCCCCCACCCAAAACCACGATGCCGGCATCTCGCCCAGTTGGGCCAGCGTCTGCCCGCCGTACACCCAAATGATGCCCGCCGTACCGACGATATTGGCCGCTATCCGCCAGGCCATCGCCCGCAGCGATTCGCGCACGCGGTAGACGGTCTGGAATTTGATGTCGCGGGCTTCTACCTGGGTGACGCGGTAGGCAAAATTGGAATACGGCGCGCCCACTTCCCACAAATCATATACTTTTTTACGCTCAGAAGTAGCTTTGATCATTCGCTTGGTGAAGCGGTCAAAATGGATGCGCTTGAATCGGCGCGTGCCTAACTCCGTCGCCAACTCCATATCCACATGCCCCACGCCGCGCACCACCTGGCCTTGCATCGAGAGACCGGGGATTTCTCCAGCAACGGCCGTTGCCATCGCCTCCCCCCAATCCTGCCATTTACCGCGCACCACAATCCCCCAGGTGTGGGCGTGCCGGGCCACAAAACGGCGCAAATCCCCATCCCCCTTGTCAAACTTCTTGCCTACGCACACCACATCCCAGTTATGCGCCACTTTACGCGGCCAATGGGGATCGATCCGAATCGTGCGCCCACGAATTTGCTGCACGCCCGTGCTCGTCGTCACCGAAGTCAAATCAATGAGCGTGTTCAACGTCAGCGCATCCCACCCTTCGCCAAAAATGCCGCGCGTACCCACCAAACATTGGGTCACGCCCTGCTCAAACAGGCTGGTGAGCAAAGAAACGTAGGTGCGCGATCCCCAATCGGGGCCGCTGCCGGCTAATTCCAGGATGCGCGGGTCGCGGGTCGGCTTCCATTCCCAACTGAAGCGCAGGTTGCGCCCCGCCGCCCATTGGCGAATGCCCTCCTCCAAAGAATCGCGGTTGTCGCCGTCCACCAGCACCACTTTGCCCGTCACCAACACCGGATCGAGCCGATTAGTCACATCATCAGCGACGAGATGGCGGAAGACGCGGACGGCGCTGCCCGCATCGGGGTCGAGCACATCTTTGAGGCGGCGGCTGCGGGCGCTCATCCGCTCAAAATCGGTGATGACGACGGCGCGCAGTTGGCGGCCTAGCTGCGCCAATTCGGCGCGTAAGATAGCCGCCGCCGCTTCGTCTTTCGACTCGGAAAGCGCCAACACCAAATCGCCGGGGGAGCGCTGGTGGCGGATGCCGCGCTCGGTGATGGCGATGCCAAAGCCCA
>JANTGY010000134.1 GCA_024762695.1 Anaerolineae bacterium | reverse complement strand
CGCCAACCTAACCTGCTAATTTAAGCCCAGCCATCGCATAGGGGATGTATACCAGGCCCAACGGGTTCCCCGCTTGCAGCATTTTTAGGCGCGCGCCGCGAATCGCCTCGCCCAGCGTTTGCCGCTGCCCCAAAAACCGATCAAAGCATTCTTCGGCAAAGCTCACCGCAATCGGTTCAAAGATTGTAATTTCTGTACCCACAACCCCGGCAGCATGGGACGTAGACACAAAACCACTCACCAAATCAATAGCCACATCCGGTGAGAGCGCCGTTGTGTGACAACCATTGATGAAAACCAATGGGCGCGGTTTTTGCCAGCGAATACGTTTGCTGCGTAAATTGGAACGGGTCAAACGGCGTTCATGGTTGGTATCAACCTGCAAAAAGGGGACATTTTCGTTGGTCACGCCGCCGTGACAATAAAAATAAACCACTTGGGCATCAGAAGATTTAAGCATTTCCAATGTGTCATCGCGGGTTTGGGCGCTGTCGCCGTCATAGCCCATCCCCCGCAATCGCTGTAGATGTTGGGGCAGCATTTGAAAGCCAGGGTACATGCCCACATCAATTTGCGGCTTAGCGGCGCTGGGGATTTCGGGCGGGGCGTCGGACGCTTGCCCGATGGAGACGGGGAAGCCCAAACTGTGCCGATAGCCCCAAAATCCACCGGGGCAAACGATGGTGTCGTCATCGTAACTGGGACAGTTGCCTTGAAAGCAATCGGTGTTAGCTAAATCTGCGCCAGATTTTAAAGATTCCAGGAATTCAGGGCAAAGTGTGTGATCGCGACGGCCGTCATCCAATGGATAATCGTAAAACATTGCCGCGGGCACAACCAGTCGGGCCGATTCCTTACTGGCAATCTGTACTTGTCCCGGTTTCAACATCAGGTCAGCCAAATCCCAGGGGTCGGCATCGCCGGCCAACTCAGAAATGAGCGCATCATAAAAACGGTAGCCGCGAATGGCAAAACGCACCAGATCGGCCGTTAAGCGTTTAGGATTAGGACGGCCGCCGTAACGATACGCCTTCCCTTCGGCAAACCCTTCTTCATCGCCCCAGGCCGCCTTTCGCATTGCGCCGCGCGCCTTTTCAATAAGGTCGCTAAGCGTTCCTTCGCCCAGCGCGGCGTCATTCTTGAACTCCTTTTCGCCGAAGAAACGGAAGCCATGTGTGCCGTTGCCGTTATCGTTCAGCATCAAGCTCAGCCGGTTCTGGCCCATGCCCTGCAATTGTTTACTGTCCAACGTATGCGACAAGGTGTAATCTATCTGGGTTTTGAGCGCTGGATCGTCTTGCGGTGCGGGGCTGGGCACAACCTGAACGGTGACGAGATGCGATTGCACCAGGGTTTGTTGATAATAAATGTTGCAGCGAAGATTATAAACGCCGGCCGCAGGTGGCGTGCCAACGGGGAAGAAAAGGCGTCGAGTCAGTAGTTCATCCCTGGACAAGCTCTCCGGTTCAGCCGCCGGTTTTATAACGCGGACACGGCCGTCCCCCTCAATTTTAATCTCCCCCACATCGGCCCCCGACGTCAGCGCTAATCCATTATCAAAAGTAAAAAGGGCCACTTGCAGCCGCGCTTCGGGAGGCAGTTGGTCAATCGGCAGTTCCACCGGCTCAACATCAATTGCGTTGGCATCCAGTTCGCCCACTTCAAACCAGAAGTAATAATCAGCTCCCGTTGCCAATGGCACGAAGGCATTAGCAGGTTGGTCTGGTTGTGCGCCATCTACAAAACCGGTATTGACAATGCGCGCTGGCGGCGAATCAGTCTCATCAATTCCCTTAACCTGCTCCGATGTGTCAACCATTGCTATGCCCATTGAAACGGGAGAAGGGATGTCCAGCGGGCCGCCGGTTGACCGGTCAACGCGGTCAACGCGATACCGTTTCAAAGTCGCCTCAAAGCCGCGCTTTTCGATGGAGTCTAGCATTTGGCGTTGGGCGTCCGGCGACATTTGGTGGCCGGCGTCGGCCCAGGCCGCAAAGACGGCTTCTGGTTGAGCCATGAACCATTGACGCAACTCCTCGTCTTCATCCAACCACAACAGCGCTTGAGAAATCTGCGATTTACGGTCCAGGTCTTGTAATTTTTTGGGCATAGCGGGCCTCCACAAAACGTGGCAGGTTACAGGTGGCAGGTGGCAGGTAATAAGCCAGCTTTGCAAACGCCGACTTGCCACCTATAACTTGCAACTTGCAACCAGTTACCTAAATTTCTCTACTCAAACTCGTCTTCATCCTCGGCCATTGACATGGCGTTGACAGTGGGATGGATTTCGCCGGGGATTTCGTAGCTGCCGGTCGGTTTACGGCGACGGCCGTCTAAAAACCAATCTACCGTAAAATTCTTGGAGATGGACACCCACAGCGTCAAAAAGCCGAAATAGCCAAAGAAGCCGACGAACAGCCCAATGCCGTAGGCCCCAAACAAATCAGTTTGGGCCGGGAACAAGGCTAAAATTGCCCCGCCGCCCAAGATGGCAATAATGGTCGTCAAGTCGCTGAATTGCACATCCCCTTTGCGGTAGCGGTTGATGTAATACACAAACCAGCCGATAAGCGCGCCAAAGCCGCCGGCGCCGAGCAGTTGAATGGTGGTTGCAGATTCCATAAGTCTCTCCTTTTGGGTAAATGAGCGCGGGTTACGCGCCGTCTATTTGCGCCTTTCGGCTAATGAATGCCGCCAGGCTAGATGAACGATGAATGAAAACACGGCCGTTCCCCCAAACAATAAAACGGTCGTCCCATCGGCCAGCCAGAAAATTAGGCCAGACAAAACGGCCGTTGCCAGAAACAAAATGAGCCAAACGCGCAGAGACGGCCGCTGCGCCGCCGCCGGACCGCGCAGCAAAACCAGGAGCCACCCCCACATCAATCCGATTCCTAAACTGCCCATTGAACTGATTAACATGGCAACGTCTTGCGTCCTACGTCTTGCGTCCTACGTCTTGCGTTTCGCCTTGACGCGCAAAAAATAAAGATTGAACAACAAATTTGATTAGGTAATCGGCAAGAAGTTTCCGGAAAATAGCGAGCAAGTTTTCAGCCGATTACTTAAGTAAACCGCAGAGAAATGGCTTTATTTTTATCCGATAATTTTCTGCGGTTTACCTAACTTACCAAGTGAAAACTATACCCCAAACAGGATAGCATACCCGTTTAAGCATGACAAGCGGCGAAAGTCCTCAGGGTGCGCGAACAAGTTGTCAGTCAATTTCACCGGCGGCGTAGAGAGGCCTCCCAGGCCCCGGTTTTGGTGAACCAATGACAAGTTGTTCGTAGACCCAAGTCCTCAAGGTTGATTCACGATAGCCTTTTTAACGGCAACGGCCGTTGTCGCATCCGGCGCCCGTACAATCAACGACTCATCCCCCAGTTGCGCCAGGCAAATCACATCCGCCTCGCCCGGCCAGCAAGCCAGATCAGCCTGCAAAATCGGGTCGGCAACGCCGGTAAATTCCCTCAGGTATTCCGGGAAAAGCGACATAAACTCGCCCCAATCTTCCGGCGTGTCCCAGGCCAAACGCAGCGCCATCGCCAAGTCGCCATTCGCTTCACTTTCATATACCGCGTACCGGTCGCCGCCCCACCCCGTCGCCGCCAAATCTACGCTGGCTGCATCTAACTGTTGTCCCAGATATTGGCGCAAATAAAACTCGCCAAACGTGTCTTCATCCAGCAAACGCCAGTCGCTGCCCAATGTATCCGTCAGCGGCGGCAGCGTCACAGTCAGCGGCTTATCACCAGCCGCATAGCGGTCGGGATGCAGGATTTGTTCGGTGGATTGAGGCAGATTTTTCCAGGCAGCGTCAATCGCCGCCAAGCCGTCCTCCTGGTACAAAGCCATAACAAAATCCAGGCCGGCGGTGTAAGGAAATTCTAAATCGGCCGTCACAATGGGCGGCGCGTCTTCCAAGAAACTGAGGTCTTCTTCCTCAAATCCGGCAAAAATCTCGGCGATTTCGGCCTGCGAGAAATATCCCTCCGTCAAGTACAGGCTTTGGATCAACGTCGCGTGCCCTTCCGCCAAAGCGCGCAGCGCAGCGCTGGCTTCCGAATCTAAGCTGTCGTCGCCCAGATTTCCCAACCCATAATATTGGTCTTGCAGCGCATGAACAAATTCATGCGCATGGGTAAATTGTTCCGCAGCATCCAACGCTTCATCGTCGCTGATGACGACAAATTCATCCGTCTCCGGATCATAAAAGCCTAAAATAGCGCCGCTGTATAAATCGAGGAGCGATTGGTACAAATCAAAACTGGGATCAATGAAATCAAAAACGCTCAACACGGCCGTATCCTGACGAAGCTCTTCCGGCGTGACATCAGCCGCAAAATCTGCTTCCAGACGTTCGCTTAACTGCTCGCGGCTCAACAACGTCGGCTCGATAGGCTCCAGCGGCGACAAGCCGGTCAACTCAATGACATTGGCCTCAACCTGCGCCCGGATATCAGCGTTGAGCGTGGTGAGGTCTACCGCCTGAACCGTGATGGTTACAGGCGCATTGGCATCGCCAGCCGTATTCACGGCCATTAAACTGAGGGTGTGATCGCCGCGCGTGGGCCGCCAGGTTTGGCGATGGGCGAAGAATGGCGCGTCGGCAACGTTAAAGCTTTGGGTTTCATCGTCAATCGTTAGATTAACGGCCGTTAACCCTGCCGGATCATACGCTGTTATCCAAATCTCAATCGGCTCGTTGGGCGACACAATTTCATCGGCTTCCGGGGCAATAATCGCCGCAAATGGGAATTGGGATTTCATCCGTTGATAGGCGACTTGTAATTCAGCCATTGCGGCGCTGGCTTCGGCCAACTGGGCGGTTAAATCGTCCCGTTCAATCAATAAATCGGCCATCTGCTGGTCGCTTTCTACCAATTCGCCAGCCAAAATCACACCATTTGCTTCCGATTCTGCCAAAGCCGCTTCCGCTGCGGTGCGGGTCGCTTCAGAAACGGTTAAATCGGCGCTTAACTGCTCGGACACGGCCGTTAACGCCTCAGTTTTTTCTTCCAACGCTTGCTGTCGCGGCAAAATAAATAGGATGGCCGCAACCGCTACAATCAATAGCATGAATAAAGTTAATAAAATACCCAAAAATTTCGGTGTCTTCATGACTCTCATTCGCTCCAGTTCGCTCAACTGTAACGTGTTTAATTTATTATTGCTTGGGCGTCCGTTATGATCGCTTGAATGCTACACGAGGATAGATCAAGGGTCAAATTAGGGAAACGCAACGCCTTCTTAACCCATTCTGCCCTCGTTACCTTAAGGAGACAATTATGAAGCGCACAAATTTTCATCTAATTTTCATTATTATCCTGTTACTCTTACCGGCTTTGGCTTGCGGCGGGGTTGACCAACTACCCAATGTTGACGACGTGGCTGGGGCGGCCACCAAAGCGGCGGATGCAGCGGCAACGGCCGTCGTCATTGCCGAACAAGCAGCCGATGCGGCGGCGACAGTCGCTGCCAGCCAACAAGCCCAAGATGCGGCGGCAACGGCCGTCGCCGCCGCCACAGCCGTTCAAAACATGGAACTCCCCGACACAACCGCCCTGCGCGAGAAATTTGCCGCCCTCCAACCCGATGCAAACGGCAACATCACCGTTACCGTGACCGACGACGAAATGAACCAGGCTATCCAGGCCAAACAAGCCGCCGCCGAGCAGGCGGGCGAAGAAAACATCGTGCAGGATGCCGTTGTCGATTTCACCGGCGGCTACATTGTTTTGACTGGCAACATCACCAGCCCGGTCGCCGCCCAGCTTACCGTCAGCTTCCGCCCCTACATCGCCGATGGCATTCTTCAGTTTGAAGTCGTCAATGCTTCAATTGGCAGCGTCTCCGTCCCGCCGGCCATCCTCGCCGGAGCCGAGGCTACGCTAAACAACACCCTCACCGAAGCGATGGGCTACATGCCCGCCAACATCACTTTGCAAGATGTTGTCATGAGCGAAGGAACCATGACTATCACCGGCCAAAAGAACTAACGACATCACAGACCTTTCCAAAATAGCGGGGATTAGGAGATTAGGGGAATTGAAAAATCCTTTAATCCCCCAATCCCCGCTTTTTATCCATCCTCGGCCTATTTGCCCTCCCGCCCTGTTGAGAAGTAAAATCCCATCATAGAATCTTCCTGACAATTCTTTGGCGTCAACCAATTGTAGGGAGAGGAGCCGCAACTATGTCTCAGTGGACGCAGGCGCAAAAAATCCCCAGCGCTCCAGGCCCCAAACAGGCCGATAAGAAGACGGCCGTTCACCCATTCCCCTTTCGCAAAACAGCCCTTGACGCCGCCTTCTTGCTGGGGCAGCGGCTAACCTTCGCCATTCTCATTTTACTGGCCATCATCTTCATCACCTACCTGGGATTAGACATGGCCGGCGGGACTCCGTTTGGCGTCGCCGCCAGCCGCGCCGTTCCGCAAACGGCCGTTTACGTCGGCCGTCTGCTGCAAGGCGATATGGGGCTGACCACCGCCGGCAGCGACACGCTGATTCCCCGCCTGGTGACAGAGGTGATTGTGGAACGGCTGCCCCGCAGTCTGGGCTTGTTGAGCGTTTCCCTGCTGGGCGCATCCTTTTTGGGCGTGATTTTGGGCGTGATGGCCGCATACGGCCGTTCCCAACGCTCATTAAGCATCCTTCTGACCACCCTCATCGGCGTATCCGTCCCCAGCTTTTTCGCCGCTTTTTTACTGCAATGGGCCGTCACCACCTACACCCGCTGGGCCGGGAAGACCATTTTGCCCGTTGGCGGTTTTGGTTGGGATAATCACCTAATTTTGCCTGCGATTGTTTTGGCCGCACGGCCGTTAGCCCAAATCACCCGCATCACCTTCGTCTCCGTTCGTGAGATCTTGCAGCAAGATTACGTGCGTACTGCGCGCAGCAAAGGGCTGCGCGGCTCGCGCATCCTGTTCATCCACATCATCCGCAACGCCGCCATCCCCATTCTGACGACGATTGGCGTCTCCCTGCGCTTCTCATTGAGCAGCCTGCCCATCGTCGAGCTATATTTTGGCTGGGTTGGCGTCGGCTTCACCCTGCTCAAAGGCATTGCCCAGCAAGATAACGATTTGACGATTGGCCTGACCATCTGCTTGGGGCTGTTTTTTATTTTGGTCAACCTCATTTTGGATTTCAGCTATCGGTTCATTGACCCGCGCTTGTGGGATCAACCGGCTCATTTTGCTTCTGGCGAACGGCCGTCCCTGCTCACACGACTCAAAACGGCTTGGGCTGATTGGCGCGATTGGTTCCGGCAATTTTTCCACAAACGAGAACCCGATCCCTGGTCGGAACGGCCGTCCGCATCCATCCCCGCCCGTGACGAACAAACAGAAACGCCCGCCACCGCCAACAAACCCTCCCCCCTGCGCGGCATTCTAGGCAATTTCCCCCTGATTGTTGGCGGTCTCATCGTCCTCGCCCTCCTCGTCGTCATCTTCTTCGGGCCGCAATTGTCGCCCAACAACCCCTACATCACCCAGGGGCTGACCAAAATAGACGGCCAACTCATGCCGCCTCCCTTCCCGCCCAGCGACGCCTACCCCTGGGGAACCGACCTCTTGGGCCGCGACATCATGAGTCTCATTCTAACCGGCGCCCAGCAAACCCTCTACCTGGGCGCGCTGGCCGTCGCCGCGCGGACAATTTTGGGAGCGCTGTTGGGCGCTGTCGCCGGTTGGTATCACGGCAGCCGCCTCGACCGCTTCATCCTCAGCGCCGCCGAAGTCATTGCCGCTTTCCCCACCTTGCTATCGGCCATGATCCTCATCTTGGCCTTAGGCATCCGGCGCGGCCTCCCGCCCTTCATCATCGCCCTTTGTCTGGTTGGTTGGGGCGAAATCATGCAATTCGTTCGCAGCGAAGTCATCGCCATCCGTCCCCAGCCCTACATCGAAAGCGCCGTCGCTGTCGGCGCGCGCACCTCGCGCATCATCGGTCGCCACATCATGCCCAACTTGCTGGCTTCGCTCATCTCCATCGTCGCCTTCGAGATGGGCGCCGTCCTCATGCTGTTGGGCGAGCTAGGCTTCATCAGCATCTTCATCGGCGGCGGAACGCCAGTCGAACTATCCTGGATGAATTCAACGCTATATTCCGATGTTCCTGAATGGGGCGCCTTGTTGAGCAATGTCCGTTACATGGCCCGCAGTTATCCCTGGACGGCGCTCTATCCCATGCTGGCATTCTTCGTCTCCATATTGGGCTTTAATTTGTTCAGCGAAGGCGTACGGCGGCTGGTGGCGCAAGGCAATTTGGTCATCGCTCGCGTTGTGAACAAGTACACCATCGCGCTGGTCGTTATCGCCGCGATTGGCGGCAGTTGGCTGCAAACCAACAGCGGGGCGATGCCCTTTTACCGGCAGCAAGCCGAATCGTTCGATAGCAGCCGAGCTATGGAACATGTGACGGCTTTGAGCGCGCCGGAGTGGAACGGCCGTGCCCTGGGATCGCCCGGCATGGAACAAGCCGCCCACTATATCGCTGATGAATTCCGCGCGCTGGGTTTGCAAGCCGGCGGCGAAAAAAACAGTTATTTTTACACCCGCTACCACGCCTTCGAGCGGCTCAACGAAATCCCCACGCTCGCCATCGCTGACGAAGGCCCAACGCTTGTTTACGGCCGTGATTTTGCCGCCTATCCCGGTTATCTGGCCACCGACGGCCAGGCAGCCGGGCCGGTGCGCTTCGTGGGTTTGGGGCAGCCTTCGCCGTATCAGGCGGCGGTGTGGCGCGTCACCTACCCGGAGCTAGACAAGGCTGATTTTTCCGGCGAGATTGTGTTGGCGCTGTCCGAAGCCGACGCCCGCTATCTGGCCCGCTTCCCCAAAAGCGGGCTGTTGGTCGTCACCGACGATCCGGCTAAGTTAGGCCAACGGTTTACTTTAAGCGGCCGTACCGGCAAGCATCAGGATATTGTCACCGGCGAGATCTCCGGCTCAGAAAAACCTTCCTTGTGGATTTCAGAAGAAACGGCCGTTCGCCTCTTAGCCGGTTCTGGTTACGATTTAGCCAGTTTGCGGGCCGAAGTCGCCCAACTGCCATTGGAAGGCGTGATGGAAATTCCCCTATCCATGACAGCCAATCTTAACGTTGCCGGCACATTGGAAACCAAGTGGCCGATCCAGCACGTTTTAGGTTATCTGCCCGGCGCCTCCGATGTCGAGTTTTGTACCGACTGCCTAAGCCGCAACATGATCGTCGTCATGGCCCAATACGACAGCCCGCCGCTCGGCCCAGAAGAAGATTTTTATGCCTGGGCCAACAACAACGCCTCTGGCGTCGCCGTCATGCTGGAAGCGATTCGGGTGATGCAAGAAGCCAATTACCAACCGTACAAATCATTCTTCTTCGTGGCCTACAGCGGCGAAGGATTAGATGGCGGCGAACCAGTCTCCAATCCAGAAGCGGATAAGTTCTTGCAAGCCAAGACCGGTTTTCACATTTTCAACGTGGAAGCGGTTGTGGAAACACGCGGCGTGGGCGGTGGCGGCGATCGGCTGGAGGTCGCCGCAGGAGGCAGTCTGCGCCTGGCCGAATTGGCTGAAACGGCCGCTCAACAAATGGGCGTCCCCGTTGCCCGTGCCGACGAAATCATTGATATTGGCGTGATTTATGATGAAGGCGGCGATTTAGGCGGTCAAAAGTATCCGCAGGTGGGCTTGTTCTGGCAGGGATGGCAGGCGAATAACCGCACGCCGCTCGATTCACTCGATGCAATCTCAGAAGACAATCTAAAAGATGCCGGTCGTACATTAGCGATGATGCTAATGATCTTGGGCCGCGAAGAGAATTATTAGCCCCACAGCCCAAATAAATCATTAGGGTGCGTTTCATTTATTTTATGAAACCATCTCATGGCTGTCATGCCTGCG
>JANTGY010000133.1 GCA_024762695.1 Anaerolineae bacterium | reverse complement strand
TGTTGAGCGAATTGGGCCTTATTCGGCCCGTTTACCAGGGAACCGGCGCCGCCCACTATGTTTTGATGCACGACGGCCACCATCACCACCTGGTTTGTTCCGTCTGCCACAAGGTTTTTGAATTTGACGACTGTGTGTTGGGGGAGATTGAGCGGTTGGTTTGCGACCGCTACGGCTTTCAGGTACAGAGCCATTTGTTGGAGTTGTACGGCCGTTGCCCCGATTGTCAGTGAGAAAGTTTGTATTAGCGGATGACAATAATTTCCACACCGACATCAGATTGCTGCCATGTTTGATCGGCCGTTAGCGCTGGGATGCCCCGTGAAAACGCCAGAGCCAGACAAGCCCGGTCAGCTAACGAAAGCCCCAGGGAACGTGTTTGTGGCAAAAATGCAGCTGACAGCGCGGCTTGGTTAGCCGAGAAAGGAACGATTTCAATGTTAGTCGCCGTGATTTTTCGGAGCGCCGTTTGGGCGTTATGTCCGTCGCGGGCAAAACGCCCGATTACCTCGCTCAAATTGACGGCCGACATACAGCTATCGTTGATATAAGCGGCGACTCGTTCATGCCCTGATTCACGAAATAGGAAAGCAAGCAGGGCCGATGCGTCCAGGGCGATCATTCCTGCCCCGCGCTTTGTGCCGCTTCTTGCGCCGCTTCTTGCGCCGCTTCTTGCGCCGCTTCTTGCGCCGCTTCTTGCGCCGCTTCTTGCCGTCGTTCAGCAATTAAATGATTGACGACATTTTGAGGTTTTCCTTGCTGGTAAAGTTGGTCAACCCATTTTTGTAGGGCGGCAGCGGATAGTTTGTCATCTTCAGCAGTAATGACGGCCGTTAGAATTGCACGCGCTTCTGCTTCCATACTGCGCCCTGCTTTTGCCGAGCGGATACGCAACCCCAAGTGCACATCATCAGGTAAATTGCGGATATTTAGTATTGCCATAGCCAATAACCTCCATCAATCATCATATTGGTATTGTAGGCATTGTAGGCAATGGTGTCAATGCACGGAATATTCCCGTGTCCTACATCTCTGCGGCTTCGCCATTCCACCACGCGATTCTGTCGCCATTTTACAACTTTGCCACTTTGACATAAACTTTCTGCATGGACAGAATAGACTTTCGCTCCGATACCGTAACCTGGCCCACGCCAGCTATGCGTCAGGCAATGGCCAACGCCCCTGTTGGCGACGACGTGTATGGCGAAGACCCCACCGTTAACCAATTAGAAGCGCTCGCTGCCGCCAAAACCGGCAAAGAGGCTGGATTGTTCGTTGCCAGCGGTACCATGGGCAACCTGACCGCCATCCTCAGCCACGCCACCAGAGGCGACGAAGCCATCGTCGGCGAGGATTCCCATACCTATTTGTGGGAAGCGGGCGGCATGGCGACGCTTGGCGGGATTGTGCCTCATCCACTGCCTACCGATGAAATTGGTCGTATGGATTTGGCGCAAATCGAAGCCTCAGTTCGCTCAGACAACCCCCACTTACCCACCAGCCGCCTTATTTTGGTGGAAAACAGCTATGGGCATAAACATGGCTATCCCATTCCTACCGATTATTTTGCCGCCGTGCGACAAATTGCCGATAAGCATGGCCTGTCGGTTCATATGGACGGGGCGCGGTTGTTTAATGCGGCCGTTGCCCTGAATATGGATGCCAGCGAAGTCGTCAAAGACGTTGATTCGGTTACGTTTTGCTTGAGCAAAGGGCTGGGCGCGCCGGTTGGTTCTGTATTATGCGGTACGGCCGATTTCATTCATAAAGCGCGCCGTATTCGCAAATCCCTTGGCGGCGGGATGCGGCAAGCGGGCATTTTGGCCGCTGCCGGTCTGGTATCCTTAAACGAAATGATTGAGCGGCTGGCTGACGACCATGCGCACGCCCAACAATTGGCGCAAGGATTGGCGCAAATTCCCGGCATCGTCATTGAGCCGGAAATGGTCAAAACAAACCTCGTCTTCTTTAAATTGGCGGATGATGTTCCTATGACTTCCCGGGATGTCACAAAGGATTTACAAGAACAGGCGAATATCTGGCTAGGGGCGAACGGCCGTCGCAGCTTCCGCGCCGTCGCTCATTACTGGATTAGCGAGCAAGATGTGACTTTATTCCTGGAGACGTTGGCGGAGATATTGCGTAAAACGTAAAACGTAAAACGTAATAGAATGGTTAGTGAGTTAGTGCATGAAATATCAGTCATGGTTGAAAACTGTGCCAACGTCTTTGACCAATGATTCATTGTGGAAGATGAAGGCATATCGAGTTTCATTGTTTTTGGCTGATATTGGTTGGCATGACGTGAGTAAGTTGAATCAGGATGGGCGAACGCGCAAAATTGCCGATCAATTATACCGGGCGTTGGGTTCCGTAGGCGCGAATTTAGCTGAAGGGTATTCACGTAATACTGGTAAAGATCGGGCGCGATTTTACGCTTATTCGCTCGGTTCAGCCCGCGAAAGCCGAGATTGGTATTACAAAGGGCGACATATATTGGGTGAACAAGTAATCAATCATCGCTTACAATTCCTCAGCGAAGTGATTCAACTCTTACTTGTCATGATTCCGCAACAAAGACATTTCAATAAAAACTTACGCAAACCAAACGCAATATATGACGTAAATACAAATGATGGCATTGAAACGGCCGTATCCATACCAATATCCGAAGAACTATTAAACACCGTTCCCTTACCCGACTAAATTACATTTTACGCTTTACGTTTTACGTTTAGGAGTTCCCCATGACCAGTTTAATCGGTCAAACCATCAACAATCGGTATAAATTGGAAGCCTTGCTGGGCGATGGCGGGATGGGAGCCGTGTATCGCGCCCACGATTTGAACCTGGATCGGCAGGTGGCGATCAAAGTGATGCACGCCCATTTTGCCCGCAAGCAGGAATTCCGCGCTCGTCTGGTGCAGGAAGCGCAAACGGCCGCTCGCCTTGACCATCCTTCCGTTGTACAGATTCATGATTTTGGCAACTCCGAAGCCGGCCTGTTTATTACGATGGAATTTGTCAGCGGCGGCAGCTTGCGCGACCATTTGCGCCGTTTGCAAACGATGGGCAAATACTTGCCATTGGCGCAGAGTTTGCAAATCGCCGCCCAAATCGCCGACGCGCTCGACTACGCCCACCGGCGCGGCATTGTTCATCGGGATGTGAAGCCGGGCAACGTCTTGCTCAAACGCCTAACCCGCCCCGACGCCCCTGGCGAACAACCTTTCCGCGCCATGTTGACTGATTTTGGTCTGGTGAAACTGCAAGAAGGCTCGGACATGACCCAGAGCGGGGCGACCTTGGGCACGCCTACCTATATGTCGCCAGAGCAATGCAGAGGGGATTCGTTAGACGGCCGTACCGACATCTATTCTTTAGGCGTGGTGTTGTACGAACTCGTCACCAATCGGCTGCCCTTCGCCATGAAAACATTGACCGAAGCCCTGGCCGTACATGACAAAGGGGAAATGCCGCTCCCGGCCGGCAGCGCGCGCGCCGACCTGCCTGCCATCATTGACGATATTTTGATGAAAGCCCTGGCCAAGAAACGCGACGACCGCTATCTTGACGCCGCCGCCATGGCCAATGCTCTGCAAGAAGCCGTCATTTCCCTTCAGGGCGCGCCGACCCAGATTATGCACCGCGAAGAAGTGGACATTTTGGAGCAGGTGAAAGAGCCGCCGCCTGGCCATGAACTCCATATCGAGACGCCCGGCCATTCGACCAGCGTCTTTGCCCTCACGCAAGCTGTCGTCACTCTGGGCCGCAACGCCGATAACGATGTCGTTTTGCCCGCCGAAGGGGTGTCCCGCCATCATGCCCGCCTGCAAGCGACGGCGCTGGGCTGGGAAGTGGTGGATTTAGGCGGCATCAACGGCACCTGGCTGGATGAACGCCGCCTGCGGGCCAGCGACGCGACGCCGCTGGCGCCCGGTTCTCGGCTGCGGGTTGGCCCCTATGAATTGGTATTGCAAGGGCCGGAAATTGCCATCCAGGCGGCCGACGACGAAATTATTTCTGGGGAAACTACGCCGGCGCTGGATACGGCCGCTTCATTAGGCGCTGCTTCCTCTGCGCCCACCGAGCCGCTGGGCTTATTCCTGCCCGCCGACAAAATTTCGGTCGAGCCGGGGCGACAGGTCGAACTTAAAGTCGAGGTCGTTAATCGGAGCGAACGAGCGGATCGGGTGAGTTTGCAAGTGCATGGCGTCCCGGCTTCCTGGATTAGAACGCCGGGCGAGTTTACGGCCGTTCCCGCCGGTGAAACAGCCCAATTAAGCGTCGTCATCCAGCCGCCGCGCCAGCGCAACACGCCCACTGGCCGGCAGCGGCTGCGTTTGGATTTGATTTCGCAGCAGCATCCGCAATTAAAATTGGGAGCGACAGCCTCATTGATGTTGGGCGGCTTTATCGCCTTTGATGCGCGAATGGAGCCAGAGCAAGTGCGCTTGCCCGGATTGGTTGTCGTTTCGATTGAAAATACCGGCAATACAGCCGCCGATTTCAGTTTGGTCGCCCGTGACCGGCAGCGGGCGCTCCGTTTTAATGGGGAACGGGGCCGCATTCGCTTGCAGCCAGGGCAGGTTGCCAATGTGGAATTAGAATTGGAAGCGCGGCAAAGAGGATTAACCAGCAGCGGCGAACTGCTGCAATTTGAGGTTGAAGTTGCTTCCGAAACAGGGGATCGGCAAAAACTGCGCGGCGAAGTGCGGCCCGGAACGCTGATTCCGCCGGGCGTTTTGTACGCGCTGTTGTTTATTGTAACAGTGGCTTGCGTACTAGGCGCATTGGCCTTGCTGACGAATCGGGATCGGTTAGTGGGCGAGGTTGAACCGCCGCCATCGCCTACCGCACTGTTTTTTGAGGCGACGGGAACATCGGCCGCCGCCACACAGACCATTGCTGCTGCCACCAACATTGCGGCGACGGCCGTTGTCGAAGGCGATGCCGATCGGGATGGATTGAGCAATGCTCAGGAAGCGCTGTCTGAGACCGATCCGAACAACCCCGATACCGATGGCGATGGTCTATCCGATGGCGACGAAGTTTTTGTTTACGTCACCAATCCGTCGAAGCGAGATACCGACGGCGACATTTTGTACGATGGAGATGAGGTAAACATTTATAAAACCAGCCCGCGTCTGGCTGATACGGACGGGGATGGTATTTCAGACGGAGCGGAAATCACGCAGGGCACCGACCCGCTGGTGGCCGAAACGCCGACGCCGGGGCCAACGGAAACAGTTGCGCCCACCGAAGACGTTACGCCGTCGGCAACATTGCCCAGCGCTACGCCAACACAGACCGGCACGCCGCCCCCCTCGGCGACAACAACGCCCACGCCGACAGCAACGCATACGGCAACAGCGACAGCTACGCCAACTACCACCTTCACCCCCACCAACACGGCCACGCCGACCGAAACGCCGCCGCCTACGGAAACGCCAACCATCACGCCTACGCCGACCAATACGCCCATTCCGGCTCCTGTCATTGCTTGTTTGGCGGCGCCGCCAACCGTTGACGGTATTTTCCAGGTGGCGGAATGGCCCGGATCGCCATTGTTCCAATTCCAACCGGGCAATAATGCGGCCCGATTGGTGCAAGTTTATGTCGGGCGCGACGCCGCTAATTTCTATCTGGCGTTCCTCATCAATGACGATACCGACGATGCCACCGATTCGTTGCGCCTTTATGTGGATACCACCAATAATGACGGCGACCCGGACACGGCCGACCGCTTCTTCCAGATAGGCCGCGACCAATCGTTGGCGGTTTGGGCGGGCACAGGCAGCAACTCGGACGGTAAAAATTGGAATTCGGACTATGACAGCGATCAGTGGACGGCCGTTATCGGCGAGCCGGGCAGTGATCAATGGGTTGTCGAAATGAGCATCGCCGCCGCCGAATTTAGCGGCCTCGCCAATCCGTTTGGCCTGATGACGCAGGTGGTTTACACGGGCGAGTTGGCAACCTGGCCCGAATCCGCTTCCAGCTTCGATCCTGGCAGTTGGCAAGATGTTGAAGATGCGGTTTGCCCGTAATTGGTTAGTTGGTAATTGGTAATTGATGTTCTGTTAATGGTTTACCGAAACCTTTGCAGCTAAAAACGAATGTGCAACCATGATTGATTTTACTCCGGTACGCGAGAAGAAGATGAGCATCGGCCAACTAACGACCGTCCTCAACAAAGAAGATTTACGTCGTCTGACCAATGAGATGGTTGACGCTATGCTGGCCCTCATCGCCGACTGCGTTGACGCCGATGTGATCTTCCAACCCATCGACCCCGATGCTTACGATGACTACGCCGAGGACGAGGATGAAGTGGGTCTGGCATGGAAACTGGGGCATGTGATTGTTCATGCAACGGCGACGGCCGAGGAAAATGCCTTTTTATCGGCTGAAATGGCGCGCGGCGTTCCCGCCAGACGGCGTCGTTCGCGCTACGAAACCCCCTGGGAAAAGGTGACGACCATCGCCCAATGCCGCGCCCGCCTGGAGGAGAGTCGCCGCATGCGGTTAGCCTGCCTGGATTTATGGCCGGATGCGCCGCATTTGGACAATGTGGTTACGCCCTGGCCCAGCGCCGGGGAGGTGAACGCAGTTGGCCGTTTTGCGTTGGGATTATGGCATGACGATGATCATTTGGCGCAAATTGCCAATATCGTGCAGCAGGCGAAGGCAGCGCGGGCATGAATGAGGCGGATATGGCCGGGCTGCGCGCCCGCTGGTTGGCGCTGATGGAGTCGTTTGCGGTTGACGCGCAACAGGCCGAGGTCGCTTTTATGGATTTGGCGGCGCGGTATGGGGAGAACGGCCGTCATTACCATACCCTGGCCCATATCGAAAATGTCTTGGACACGGTGGATGCGTTACGGCCGTTTACCCAGAACTTCGCCGCTGTTGAATTGGCCGCCTGGTTTCATGACGTTATTTACGATCCGCAAGCTGCTGATAATGAAGCCGAAAGCGCCGGCTATGCCGCGCTCATACTGGGAGCGATGGGACTACCGGTAGCAACCATTGACAAGGTAAAACGCCTGATCCAAGCCACCACCCACGCCTACCCATGCCCTGACGATCCCGACTGCCAGGTTTTGCTCGACGCCGACCTGGCGACCTTTGGCTCCGATTGGCTGCTGCAAGAAGAAATCGCCGACGCCATCCGGCAGGAATTCTCGTTTGTGCCGGAAGAGGCTTACCGGGTTGGACGACGACAAGTGTTACAGCAGTTCTTGCAGCGCGACCGCATTTTTTATAACCCCAAGATGTTTGAGCAATACGAAGAACGCGCCCGCCAAAATATCGCCCTGGCTATCGCCGCTCTCGACAATTAGAAGATTCGGGCAATTGACAAGCGACTGGTTCTCTTTTACGCTAAAAGAGCCATATCAATTTGTTTTGGGATAACGGGGATTGCTGGCGGCGACATTCGAGTCGCCGACCTAATCAACCTTAATCATTTGGGAGGTTTTCAATGAAAGCATTCAGTAAAATTGGGTTTCATACCAGCGTCGGCGGCAATCCGTCGGGTATAGGCGATCATTTGCGGCGTTTAGATGCGGCGGGCGTTCCTTTTTTCATCAAAGCGGCCGATTCGATGACCGGCCTGTTTGACGCCCAGCAAATTATGAAGAACAGCGCTGTGCCGCACACGGCCGTTTACCGCCGCAGTGTGCGTTATAACGGGTGCGGCCCCATTGAAAATCCCGATGTGCCCGATTACAGCGCAACGCCGGAAGAAGCGGCGGCCAAGCATTGGGCCTGGCATAAAGCCGGACTCCCCGCCGAACTGGATCGCAATCTCGTTTGGATCGAAACGATTAACGAACTGCGTAAAGAAGTGGAATGGGGCGATTGGCTGGGCAACTTCGCCTTCCATTCGGCGCAAATGATGATGGCCGACGGCTACAAATTCTCCGCCTTTGGTTTTTCCTCTGGCACGCCGGAGTTTGGTTCTTGGGAAACGGATGGGATGCTGCGCTATCTGGAATTGTGCCAGGCCCATCCCGACAAAGCGTCCATCGCCCTGCACGAGTACAGTTTCAAGGTGGAAGATATTTGGTTTATGCGCGGCGATTTGATCGGCCGTTTTGAGAAATTGCTCGCCGTTTGCGATAAGCATAAGATCAAACGGCCGCAAATCCTTATCACTGAATGGGGTTGGACGCATGATCGCGTGCCTGACGTGTCAACGGCGATGAAACACATCAAAGAAGTGGCTGAATACTACGCCCAGTATCCCGAAATTGTGGGCGCGGCCATCTGGTATTTGGGGCCGGGCTTTGGCGGCATTGCTAACAGGGCGCAGAAACTGATCGCGCCCGTGACCGAGTATAATATCGCTGCCAGGTTTGATGTCCCCGACCCGACTGTGCCGGAGATTGGCGAACCCAGTTTTCCCATGCCGCCAAAGCCGCCGGAAGACGAACCAGCCGCGCCGGTTGAACCAGTCGCGCCGCCAGCCCAGCCCAACGGCCGTTTCATCAGCGACATCAACTTCCCCGATGACAGCCACGTCACTGCCGGAAAGACATTTACCAAGACCTGGCGCGTGGAGAATAACGGCGACGCGGCTTGGGGCGACGGCTATAAATTTGTCCATACCGATGGCGAGGCGATGACTGATGTGACAGAACGGCCGTTACCCGCCGCCGCGCCTGGCGAGCAAATTACCATCTCCATCGAATTCACCGCCCCGGCAACGCCCGATACCTATTTCAGCGATTGGCGTTTCCAGGCTCCCGATGGCAGTCAGTTTGGCGACATCATTTACACGCGCATCATCGCCGATGCCCCGCCGGTAGACGCAGGCGGCGTTAGCGACTGCCGCTTTGTCGCTGATGTGACTATTCCCGACGACATGGAAATCAAAGCGGGGGAAAGGTTTACCAAAACATGGCGCGTCCGCAATGCCGGAACCCGCGCCTGGGGGGCTGGGTTTACGTTGGAATTTGCCGGCGGCACGCCCATGAATTTCCAGGCTAGCTATCCCGCGCCAGCAGCCGCGCCTGGGGCGACAGTCGAAATCTCAGTCGAGATGCGCGCGCCGACGACGCCGGGAACGCATTATGCTGACTTCCGACTGCAAGACGAGCAGGGCGTTCCTTTCGGCCAGATTTTGTATACGCGCATCGTCGTTCCCATGCAGGCGGGGGCGTCATTAACGCCGCCTTTGTCGCAGCGCGACCCCTTGTGGGCTAATACCCGCCTCGGCCATGCCGGATCGCCCAAAACCATCGGCCAATGGGGCTGTTTGTTAACCTGTTTTGCGATGACGGCCAACGCTTTTGGCAAAAACATCACCCCGGCCCAATTGAATCATGCGATGGTGAGTAATGGCGGCTTCCTCAATCTATTTCTCACCAAATGGAATGCGTTAAGCGATGTGTATGGCGACATTGTTTATGGCGGCAAGGTAAATGGCCCCACGACGAGCAACCTCATCGAGCGTATTGATGCCAGCCTCGCCGCCGGTCGCCCCGTGTCGGTGCAGGTGGATTTCACCAGCGATACGCCGTACACGGATAACGACCAGCATTGGGCGCTTATTGTGCGTAAGGATGGGGATGATTACCGCATCAACGACCCCTGGCTGTTGCCGGGACAGGAAGCGTCATTGCGGGCGCGTTACGGCCGTGCCGGACGCCCTCTGCGCGACGCGATTATGTCGGCAATTTTTTACCGATCGACGGCCGTTGCTCAACCCATCGTCTCCACCCCCGATCCCATGCCTGTCACCGATCCCGTTCCTGTCCCGGTAACGACCCAACTGCAAACCGGCATGAACGTCAACCCCGACGCCCCGCACAGCAATCCTTTCGATAACGATGACCTGAAAGGCATGGATTGGGTCCGTTTTGTCTTCAAACTGGATGCGCGGATTGACGTCGC
>JANTGY010000132.1 GCA_024762695.1 Anaerolineae bacterium | reverse complement strand
CATTTTCATTTATTTGATGGTGGGCAATTGCCCGTGTTGTCTCCTGTAACAAAATATGGATGCCTGCCTTCGCAGGCATGACAAGCCGACTACTGAAAAACCGTGATCATTCAGAAACTCGACTATTTTTTTGGTCGGATTTGTGTTAATCTAACGTTTCAGAAACGAATAAACGCTTATTAGGTGAAAACGGGAAAATTCATCGCATTAACCAAACGATGTTTCTCCCGTTCTCGCTGAGTAAACTGCAAAAAAGCCCTCTTTATCATCAAAGCGCTTTCTGTGGCTTACTTAATTTTGTTCAAGTGTGAAAGCGATTTTCTCATGACGGACTCTTCTTCTCAACAACAAATCATTTTGGCGGTCGATGATAATTTGTACACGCTGCGTATTGTTCAACATACATTGGAACAAGCAGGGTTTACGGTAATGACGGCCGTTTCCGGCGAAGATGCGCTGGAAGTCATGGCCCGCGAGGGCCTGCCCCATCTAGTCATCGTGGATATCCATATGCCGCCAGGGATGAGCGGCTTTGAATTCTGCCGTACTGTCCACCAATTTAGCGACCTGCCAGCAATTATGCTGACGGCCGTCAACGAAGAAACAACCATCATCGAAGGGCTGGACGAACACGCCGAAGATTACATCATCAAACCCTTCAGCCCAGCCGAACTTGTCGCCCGTGTGAAGCGCGTTTTACGGCGAATGGGCGACTTCGCCTATACCTTGGAACCGCTCACCCGCGTAGATGATCATCTCACCATCAACTTCCCCGAACGTAAAGCCATCGTAGACAAGAAAACAGTCTCCCTCACACCCACCGAGACCAAACTCCTCTACATCCTCATGCGCAACGCCGGGCAAACCGTCACCACCGAATTCATCATTCGGCGCATCTGGCCGCTGGAACCGGCTTATGAAGACCGACTGCACGTTCACATGCACCGCCTGCGTCGCAAAATCGAAGACAAATCGCGTCCGCGCTACATCGTCTCCGAACGCGGCGCCGGGTACGTTTTCCGCGCCGAATAGATTTCCCACCTGCGAATCAACAATTTCGAAAGCTGCATCGCCTCTACGGCAATTCACTGGCAAGTCAAATGATTGCTGGAAACGGCCGTACCCGTATCGGGCAGCCAGAGGGCAAGCCGGTAAGGTTGCTTTGGATAATGGCCGATTGGCCTGATTGACAATTGAGGCTGAACGACTGACAATTACACTGCGTAAAAATCCGTTGGATAGAGGATAAATAGATGATGATAGTTATTATGTCTGGTCATGCGACCATGCGCGAAAAATCGGCCGTCATTGCCTGGGCTGAAGACGCCGGTTTTCAAGTTCACCTCTCGGAAGGCGAAGAAAAAACGGTGATTGGGATTGTAGGTAACGGCCGTCCCCTAAACCACGAACAAGCGGAACGTATGCCCGGCGTGGATCGAGTCGTTCCCGTCCTGAAGCCCTTCAAAATTGCCAGCCGCGAGTTTAAGCCAGAAAACACAGTCTTCCCCGTTGGCCCGCACATGGTCGGCGGCAAAGGGCTGCTGCTCATGGCTGGCCCATGTTCCGTGGAAAGCCGCAGCCAGATTATTGAAACCGCCCACGCCGTCAAAGAGGCCGGAGCGCATGTTCTTCGCGGCGGCGCCTTCAAGCCTCGTTCATCGCCCTACTCGTTTCAAGGTTTGGGCGAAGAAGGCTTAAAATATCTGGCCGAAGCCCGTGAACAAACTGGCCTGCCCATCATCACCGAAGTGATGGAGCCGGCCCTGGTTCCGTTGGTATGCGAGTATGCCGACATTTTGCAGATTGGCGCGCGCAACATGCAAAACTATGCGCTGCTACACGCCGTTGGCAAATCGCAGCACCCCGTTCTGCTCAAACGCGGGATGAGCAGCCTGATTGAAGAGTGGCTGATGTCGGCCGAATATATTTTGAGTCACGGCAACAGCCGGGTGATGTTGTGCGAGCGCGGTATTCGCACCTTTGAGACGTACACGCGCAACACTTTTGACATAAATGCCATTCCTGTTGCCAAACACTTGTCCCATTTGCCCGTCATTGCCGATCCCAGCCACGCTACCGGCAAGTGGGAGTATGTGGCCGCTGCCGCCAAAGCCAGCGTGGCCGCCGGCGCCGACGGGTTAATCATCGAAGTGCATCCTCAACCGGCCGAAGCGATGTCGGATGGTCTCCAATCGCTCAAGCCCAAGCGGTATGCTCAGTTGGTGCAAGAGATGAAGGCGATAGCGGAAGCTGTGGGACGAACAATTGAGGAATAAAACAGAGACAGAGACAAAGACAGAGTGGGATAATACGCCTCTGTCTCTGTCCCTGTCTTTTGCGCTAGCTTAAAGGGAGCATATGAATTAGGGTCATTTCGGGGGGGGCGAGGAAACGGACACGGGGGGCGCTCAGTCCCTCCAGACCAATACCGCGACTGACGTAGAGATGGGTACGGCCGTGCCGATACAAGCCCATCACATATTTCCGACCCAGTTGGGAACTGGTCAAAATGGGGCCAATGATGGGAAGCCGAACCTGCCCGCCATGCGTATGGCCGCATACATACAAATCAATGCCATACTCAATCGCCTGAGGCATTAGCTCCGGCGAATGGAACAACAGCGCTTGCGGCGCGCTGTTAGGCGCATCGGCGACAAGGCTCTTTAGCCGGGCCTGGTCGGTGGGAAGATGATGGGTGCAATCCAGCCCCAACAAGATCAACTGCCGTCCTTCATCCAGATTGAGTTTCGTCCACGATCCACGCATTAATTGAATGGGAAGCCCCTCAAATAGGGGAGCCACAGCTTCAGGCAAATCCACCGGCGGGCTGCCCAGCGTGGCATAAACGCCATACGGCGCCGACAGTTGGCTAAGAAACTGCCTGACTTGCGCGTGGGTTTGGGGGTCTTGGTTGTAAGATAAATTGACATAATCGCCGGTTATTAAAATGACGTCCGGCTCGGTCTTTTTGGCAATCGTCAGAACTTCTGCCTCGCGCCGCGTCAACCGTTCAATGTGCAGGTCGGTAATGTGTAAAATGCGAATGGGCGGCGCGTCAGGCGGCAGCTTGTCGGAGAATATGTACATTTCGGTCAAGCCTAAGCGGAATGGTTCGATGAAACTGCCCCACATAAAAGCGACCGTCGCGCTTAGCTGCGTCAAGATAGTCAAACCAACGCCCCATCCTACCCCGAACTGCCAACCTACCAGGCATAATCCCGCAGTTGCCAAAGTGCGGGGCGTAGCCAGAACGATTGTTTGCGCTTTCCAGGGGCCAAAGGAGAGATTCTTGCGGGGCAATGCGAGGAGCAGAAGCGCATCCCCCATCATAAATAATAATTGCAGCGTGAAAATGGAGACGGCCGTTTCCCAACCCGCCGCAAAATACCAGGGAACCGTTGCCAATACAACCAAACCCAACACAAGGAAGGCAAAACTCCCAACAGGCAGCCTTTCCAGGGCGCTATAGGCAACCATTAACTTATGCAAGCGGCTTTCGCTCAAGACATCAATAATGGCTTCCCCTCTCAATTCTTCCTCATCCATCTTGTTTTCCCCCGCCTGTTTAGTCATATTCAGTTAATTTTACCACTCCCTAATAATGAGCTACAAAACTTAGGTAAACCACAACACGGTTTTTCAGTAGTCCCGTTTTACTGTCATTCCCGCGCAGGCGGGAATCCATCTTCTCCTGTTGGCAAATTATGGAGGCCTGCCTTCGCAGGCATGACGAGCCGACTACTGGAAAACCGTGTAAACCACAAAAAGTATTTTGATAAAAAATGCGCTAATTCGTTGTGGTTTACTCAGGTAATCGGCCAAAAACTTGTTTCGGTTTACCTAAAAGTCAATGTCCGGTCGATAGGCACGGATAGCGGCGACCAACTGCGCGATTTGTTGCCGTCTTTGGAAGAACGCCGTCAGTTCGCGCGCTTTGCCATCCAAGCCTTCGCCGCGCAGGGTATCAAAATTGACGCCTAGGCGGAAACAAAGCGTTTTGAGTTCTTCTAAATCGAAACGTTTAGCCAAAATGCTTTGCGTTTGAATGGCGGTTTCCAGGTCGTTTGGCGCGCAGTTAGATGTCATAACAGAAAGCTAAAAAAGAACTAATGTTCTATGAAGAAGGATGATTTTAGCATACTCTGGCGTGAAAAGGGCGTGAAAGTTTGTGTAAATGGGGGTGAGGGTTGGCGGCCCTCAAAAGCCAGTTACCAATCCACTTTGGGGCGGCGTTCCTGGCAGATGGCGATGAGTTCATCGAGACGGCCGTTTTCCGCCAACCCAATCACCATCTCCCGCGCCATCGCACTCAGCCGCTCGCTAAAATCCCCGGCTCGCAAACCCAGCTCAAAAATGATGTCGGTCAACTCATCTTTACTGAAATAGTCGGTAAGTTTCTCGCGCAGTTCGTAGAGATCACGGCCGTCTACCTGCGGCAGTTCGGCTAATTCTTGCGTGCCGGTGGAGGGATCGGGCTGCGACGAAAGAGAAAGCAGCCCCGTTTCCGGCTTGACCTCCAAATAAAAAGTCCGCTCCAGCGTGTGGATGTTATTAGCCTTATCCGCATATTCGATAACCAACTGCATGGGCACATCGCTGCCATAGGCGCGGGGAACCACGTCCAGCCAATGGCCGTAATCCCGCTCAGGCTGCAAGGTGATGATGGTTTGCGTGCGGGCCGTCTGGCCTTCAAAGCGATCATCCTTCAGGCTGACGTGCAGGCGGCGCGCCGGGCCAAACCCTTCATTATGAACGGTGAAATTCAACCGCGACCAGGCGTTAAGGATCATCTCCGATTCCGGTTCGATTGCAACGGTTAAAATGGCCTGTTGGCGGTAGCGGGCGATTTCCAGCTCTGCCTTCAGCCGGGACTTTTTCTCTCCCGATTCGGCAAAAGCGCGGGCGGCTTTTTCCCAGACGGCCGCTTTTTCTTCATCGTCAATGTCTTGTTTGGACATGGCGAGCGCATGACGAGCCAGCGCTTTGGCCCGCTTGCCGTAGCGATCTAGCCGTTGCCATAAATCAGCCGCATCTTGCCATGCTTCGCCCACTTCATAAGCGGCGGCGGCCTGCTCCAGCTCGCCCAATTCGACCCATAGTTCAGCCGCTTTTAAGGGTTGATTTTGTTCGTTGAAGGTATGGGCCGCTTTTCGCTTCTCTTCTTTTGTTTGGGCGGTGTCGGCAGCCGTTTCGGATTTGGCATCAGGGATCAACGGCCGTTCCAAAGCCACAATATTCCCTCCCCGATCGGCAATCAACAGGGAAGAAGCTGTCAATAATGGCGGCGTTTCAATCCGGCGCGGCAGTTCGTACTGCCAGCGCACGGCTCCCGTTTTCAGATCAAGCGCGTGAAAGAAATGATTTTCATCCGTGACGTAAAGTGTGTCATGTAGAATGAGCGGCGCGGCGGACACTGGCCGTTTGGTGGAAAAGGTCCACAGCGTACGGCCGTTATGCGCATCCAACGCATCCAATCCATCCCGATGACCGACAAAGAGACGGCCCTCATGGATGATTGGTTGACCCAACGGCCTGTTCTCGCCGACGGCCGTTTTCCATTGCAAATTGCCCGACGCCCGATCCAGCGCGTACAGCATCCCTAAGCTGCTGGCGGCAAACACAAGGTCGTTTGCCAAAACCGGTGTTTTATCCAGCCAATCTCGTTTGCCGCCCGGATATTGAAAATGCCAGCGCACGCCCCCGGCTAATTCAACCGCTAACAGTTCTGGGCCGCGGCAGGGCACGTAAGCCACGCCATCGTGGACAGATGGAGCTGACAACGACGCTGTTGCCGGTAACGTGATGCGCTCGACATCATCTCCCTCTTGTTCTGGGCTGATGATGAGCAGAGATTTGCCGCCAGCTACAACAACCTGGCGGTTGACGACGACCGGCGCAGCGTAGTGCTGTCCACCGACGCCCTGCCAACGCCAGTAGATTTCCCCGACTTCATCGAAGGCCAGTACGGCGCCTTCGCCTTTGAGAAAATCACTGCTGCTGACGGCGACGACGAGGATATCTTTTTGTTCTGCGTGTAAGCGGTAGGCTTGCATCCCGCTGACTAAGGCGAACTCAAAATCGTGCCGCCAGCGTAAAACGCCGTCAGCCAGGGAAACGGCTTGCAGGCTGCCATGTTCGGGCGCAGGGCCGGATGGCTGGGTGGCGGCAATGGCCGTCTCACCGATGGTTTGCAGGGGATGGATAATGTTTTGGTCGAGAACGGCCGTCCAAAGCACATCGGGCGGCGTCATTTCCGGCAGTTTATCTATCATGGGCAAAATCAGGATTCAGGAGCAAACATAAAATTATCGTAGACCACTTTCAAATCTTGATCGATGTCGGTGAACAGAATCAACCCAATGGCGCCTTCAGGCAGTTTACGATTGGTTGTTGACCCGACCTTCTCGTCGTTAACGTAAAAAATCATGCTGTCATCAAAGACGTCCACTTTCAATCGATTCATCGCGCCTACCTGCGTGTTTACGGCGCGGCTTTCGACATTGTGGATCAAGGATTCAAAATCATCGCAGCGGGATTGACAGAAGTTGGCCGAAGCGCGGCCGTCGCTGTCCAAGTAAAATTCATACCAGTTTTCGTGCCTGTCATCAAACATGAACACCATGCCAAAGCCGGCGGTCAATGGCTTGGCGTCCGGCATCATCACGTCAATTTGATAGGTTCCATTGCCAAACACGCCATCGTGGGTGTTCCAACTGGCGCCTTCAATCCGGGTGACAAATGTGGCCTGGCCTCTGGCAATGACAAATTCATCGCTTTCGATTAAACCTTCGGTTGTCCAGCCGTCAAGATCGTCGAAGTAGTTGAATGCAGGGTCGAATTTGCTGCCGCTGTCGCTGATTGGCGCTTGTACCACGCCGGGATCGGGCGCCGGGTTAGAGTCTGGCGGCGTTGTGGGTTCGATGGGGTCGGTTGTTGGTTCGACGACTACGACTTGCTCTGTTGGCGGCGCTTCCGTCGGCGACGTCGCCGCGGGCAGCGTTGGCTCGCTGACCGGCTCGTTGACTGGTTCGGCCACTTGCCCAACGACTGGATCGACACCGGCCGGTTCTGGCATCGCAGCATCATCGTCGCCGCCGCGCCCACCCAGGGCAAAGATGCCGATGATGGCGATGACGACGACTCCAGCCACGGCGTAAGCCCAGGTCGGAATGCCTTTTTTAGCCGGAGGCGGTTGGGTTGGCGTTGGTTTTGGTTCAGGTGCGGCGACGGGTTCAGTCACGGCCGTTTTTGTTACCACTTCCGGTTCTGGTTCAATGTCAATGGCGGGGGCGGTTCTTGTGGGCGCGGCTGCCGGTTCAGCAGGCGATTTTACCGCCTGTTCCCCCTTCATCGCCGCCTTGAGCGCATCGGCGAATGCTGCGGCCGTCGCATACCGCCCATCGCGCTCTTTAGCCATCGCCTTTTCGATGACATCCTGAACGCCAGCCGGTAAATCGGGGCGGGCGTCCAGCGCATTGGGGATGGGCGCCGTCAGGTGCATGATGAGCAGACGCGGCATACTGTCGTGGGTGAAAGGAGCCGATCCAGTGAGCATTTCGTACAAAATGATGCCCAAGGAATAGATGTCGGAACGGCCGTCGATATCCGGCTTGCCATCGGCTTGTTCGGGACTCATGTAGGCCGGCGTGCCCAGCGTGTTGCCCGTGCGTGTGTAGCTTTCCGTGTTTTCGGCCAGCTTGACGATGCCAAAATCGCCCAGATAGGCCGCGCCATCTTCGTCAAACATGATGTTGCCCGGCTTCAAATCACGATGAACGATCTCTTTGCTGTGCGCTTTGTCCAACGCGCCAGCCACCCGCTCAATGATTTTGGCCGCCTCTTCCAGGCTCATTGGCCCTTCAGCAATGCGCTCTTTGAGCGAGCCGCCTTTCATCAGCCGCATGACGAAGTAGGGCCACTCCCCATC
This sequence comes from Anaerolineae bacterium, assembly GCA_024762695.1. GTDB lineage: Bacteria > Chloroflexota > Anaerolineae > Promineifilales > Promineifilaceae > JACKCC01. Next base: position 2,001 of record JANTGY010000132.1, on the reverse strand, counting down.
TTCGCCGTAATCGTACATGGAAACGATGCTGCCATGCTCCAATGCGGCGACCGTTTTTGCTTCGCGCTCAAATCGGGCTGAAAATTCCGGATCGTGCGCAAAATAGTTAGGCAGCAGCTTCAAAGCCACATCCCGTTCCAGAACCGGATCGTAAGCCAGGTAAACCGTTGCCATGCCCCCCCGCCCCAGTTCACTTTTGATCGTGTAACGACCAATTTTCTTTTCACTCATTCAGGAAACCTCCGAGGCGAGTCAATATTCTGTTTTTGCTGCAAAATGGACTGCAAGGATAGAGAATAGTACTGTATTATATGTGGGGATGTTTCTGGAGAGCAAGCGTACTTTTTTTCACGAACAATCCGCTTAAGGAGTCGAAAATGTCAACCCCTTCAAAAATTCAAAAGTTTTTAACCCAGCTAGAAAAACAGGTAACAGGCGAACTGCGCGTTGATGAGGTTAGCCGTATTCTTTACAGTACCGATGCCAGTATTTATCAGGTGATGCCGCACGCCGTTTTGATTCCTAAAACGATTGAGGATGTGCAAACGGCCGTTACCCTCGCCGCCGCATACCAAATCCCCATCCTACCGCGCACAGCCGGTTCCAGTTTGGCCGGTCAGGCGGTCAACGAAGCCTTGATCATTGACTTTACGCGCCATCTGGATCAGGTGTTGGAACTGAACCAAGAAGAGCATTGGGTGCGCGTCCAGCCGGGGATTGTGTTGGATGAGCTGAATTTGTATTTACGGCCGTTCGGTTTGCAATTCGGCCCTGATCCGGCCAGCAGCAGCCGGGCGGCGATGGGCGGCATCGTCTCCAACAACTCCACTGGCTCGCACTCGATTGTGTACGGGATGACAGCCGATCATGTTCTGGAAATGAACGTCATCCTGAACGATGGTTCGACCGCCCATTTTGCCCCACTCAAACCGGCCGAATTGAAGCAAAAACTAGCGCAGGACGGCCGTGAAGGCGACATTTATCGCGCTGTTCATACGTTGACAAACGACCCGCTCAATCAGCAAATCATCAACGAAGGCACGCCCAACCATTGGCGGCGCTGCGGCGGCTACAATCTGGATCGGTTTGTGGCTGGGCCGTCGTTCATGTGGGAAAAGGACGGCCGTTTCAACCTAACCGATCTCATTACCGGCGCCGAAGGGACGTTGGCCGTCATCACCGACATCAAGCTCAACCTGGTTCCCTTGCCCACGATGACGGCGTTGGCGGTGGTGCATTTTGAGGCCTTGTTTACAGCGTTAACGGCCGTGCCCACCATCTTGGAAATAGAGCCATCGGCCGTTGAAGTGCTGGATAATCTGGGCCTGACCATGTGCCGCGACGTGCCCGAATACGCCCGTTTGCTGGACACCTTCATCGAAGGCCAGCCCAACTGTGTCTTGATTACTGAGTTTTACGGCGAAAGTGAAGATGATTTAAGATTAAAAATTGATGGATTAAAGACGCATTTGCAAAAACAAAATGTCGGTCACATTGCCATCACCACCGCGTTCACGCCAGAAAAACAAGCCGATGTGTGGAAAGTGCGCAAAGTTGGATTGGGGCTGCTCATGTCCATCAAGGGCGACCACAAACCGATTCCGTTTATTGAGGATGCGGCCGTTCCCGTCGAACATCTGGCTGAGTATGTGCATAAGGTAGAAGATTTCTGTCACAGCATCGGCACAGATGTGGCTTACTACGCCCACGCCAGCGCCGGCTGTTTGCACGTCCGCCCGCTCATCAATGCCAAAAAAGCGGACGAAGTGGCCAAGCTGCCCCAAATCACGGAATTTTCCGTCGATTTGCTCAAGGGCTACGGCGGTTCATTCTCCAGCGAACATGGCGACGGCCGTGCCCGTAGTTGGCTCAACGAAGCTTTCTTTGGGCCCAATTTATACGGTCTTTACCGGCAGGTCAAGCAAATCTTCGACCCCGCCAACATCCTCAACCCCGGCAACATCGTAGACGCCGGGCCGATGACCGAAAATTTGCGCTTTG
>JANTGY010000131.1 GCA_024762695.1 Anaerolineae bacterium | reverse complement strand
AAAAACAACCCAAATTGCGTGATTTTCTCATTAACGAAACTGACCGTGAATATCAATTTGTCCCTGCGCTCGTAAACCCTGCATGCGCGGGGATTGACAAGGATGTGTGTACTACCACTGGCCTTTTATGATCCCCCCCCAACAAATCATCCACATAGTCAGCCCCGCCATTCGCCGCTGCCTGACGAAAATGGCGGCGTTGGCGAACATTCTGGGGTCTGTGTCGTATGCGTCGGAAAATTTCCGGTCGCGTTGACATAACTCATCAGATGATATTCGCCGGATCGTTAGGATTGTAAAACGGCCGTAACTCCCCCCGCTTTACCTCCTCCGGCAACGAAAAGTAATACTTGCCCACGAAATTGATGTGATGGCTCACCAGTGGCGACAATCGTTCCAAATCTTCTTCGCGCACATTACCCCCCGTTTCGCGCAGATAATCTAGCGCCGCATTCATGTACCGCGTCGTCCACAACACAACCATGTTGAGTACCAGACCCAGCGCATTCAACTGGTCTTCCTGACCCTCCCGATACTTTTGATACATCTTCCCCTCGCGGTCAAAACGGATGGCATTCGCCAGCCGATGGCGATGTTCAATCCGGGTTAGCTGCGTAAATGTGCGGCGGCGATAGGTCTCATCGTCAACCCACGATAGCAAGAACAGCGTTTTCTCGACGCGCCCAATTTCACCGATGGCTCGCCCTAATGTTGAGGTTCGACCCGCCCGATGCAGCGACTTGATCAGCTCCGACGCTTTCACCGTTCCCATTTGCAGCGACCCGACCGCGTGCAAAACGTCATTCCAATTATCGGCAAACAAATCGGGCTTGACTTTGTGGCGCGCCAGATCGTTGAGAACCCCATAATCGGCATCACGATCCAGCCGCCAAAAACGAGCGTCGCCCAAATCAGCCAGTCGCGGGCTGAACTGATACCCTAACAGTCGAAACAAGCCAAACACGATGTCGCTGTAACCGCCGGTGTCGGTGATGAGTTCTTTCGGCCGGTGATGGGTCTCTTGTTCCAACAAGCCGTCCAACACGTAAGGCGCATCTTTCAAAGCGCCGGCAACGGGGATGCCATGAATATCCATCTGCTGATCCACCATCCAGTGATACCAGGTAATGCCTCGTTTCATCCCGAAGTAACGGTGACTGGCTCCGGCATGGGCCGAACGCACTGGAACGACAAACCGTAAACCATCGGCGACGGCGACCTCGCCACCGCCCCAAGCATGAGCCAGGGGAATTGTATCTTGCATCGCCACTAGGCGGGCGTTGGCCTTGACGATGGTGTCGGTGCGGATGTAGTTGTGGCGCACCCAGGTTAACCGGCCGCGCGTTAAAGCGGGATTGGAAGCATCGACAAAGGGGGCCAGCCCCAGATTTGTCGCTTCAGCCAGCAATACAGCGCATAGACTGAGATAAATATCTTTGGCGCGGATCGGCCCTTCGCTGATATGAGTGAAATCAGCCAAACAGCCCGTCCAGGCGGCCACTTCCTGAATAATTTCAGCGATATTCACGCGCGGCAGCAAATCATGAACGGCCTGCCGCAGGGCAAGCAGGGAATCAGGTTCAGTCAATGCTGCCAATGGCTCCAGGATGAAGCGAGTCTTGTCTTTCACTTTCTCCAATCGGGCTTTCGTGTTTTCGGGTAAGTTGTCGCCTGTTAACTTGTATGCTGCATCCAGTTGGTTTTCTAACGAGGTCAAAATTGTTTCGGGAACGGTTGGCAAACCTAATGAACGGCAAACCTGCGTTTTTACTTTTTGCCAGGTCGGATCTGGCAAGAGTTTGTCTCGAATATCGCCCCAGCGTTCGCTGCCGGTCACAAAGACCGAGCGACGACGCAGGGCGTCTCGCAGTTGCAGCAGCACGCAGAAGGTGTAGTAATGCAAATGGATATGTCCATCTTGGTCAATAACGTATGATTGCCAGGCTGGCGTGATGATATTCTGTGGGGCTTCGTCAATAAGCTGCTGCTTTTTCACTTTTGGTAACGCTGGCAAATTCTTGGCTTCCAATCCTTTCAGGAATTGGATCGCCTCCAGTAAATCAGCTTCGCTTTCCAGTCCCTTGAATGTCAGGGTATACCAAAATGTGGGCAGGAAACGGCGGAACTGGTTGTAATGATTGAGTAGAAGCTCATAGTAGCTGTCATCTGGCGGTCGGGTCAAGGCGTCAACCTGAGAGACTGATGCAGTCAGTTGCTCACGTGAGATGACGTGAAACAAAACATCGTTGAGAATGATGGGTTGAGCCGGATCGAGCGTTAACAGCAGTGCGCCCGCTTGTCCCAAACGGCGGGCGGCGACATCCAGGTCGCGCAAGGTACGGATACGCTTTTTCTCCCCCTGATTGCCGACGCGCGTCAGCCGCGTTTGCACCAAACTGTCGAACAAGTCCAGAGCGTCGTCAATCGCTCGCGTTTCATAAGCATAAACAAAAGCGGCTAATGTAGCCCATTTGCGCGGCGCTTCCAACCGGTTGATCGTATCTGCCTTACTCAACCCGGCGTAGCGAGCCAGTTTTTTCAGGCGATCCGGCGCCAGCCAACTGACATCAAGACCGCCGATACGCATTTGCTGTAATTCTTTAATGCGTTCCAAAGCAACTTTCAGCGCGTTGGGGCTAATCACTGTCGGGCCGTCCCGCAGACGATCCAGGGCGCTCTGCTCCCGGTTTTCTGTCGTAACCAGCGTTTGCAATGCTTTTCGCTGCGTTCCTGTCAGTTGTTTATCTAATCGCGTCCAAGCGCGTCGCGCGGCCTGATCGCGGATATGATTGATGAGTTCTTCCAACGTCGTAATGCCCGGCAGTAAGATTTTGCGCTCTTTGAGCTGCAGAACAAGCAGGTCGAACAGCCGGCTGGGCGGTTCGTCATGTAACCAAGCGCGGGTGTACAGCCAGCGAATGGTCGAAAACAGGGCGGACTCGTCTGTAAAGTCCCGGTAGCCGTATTGCTGGCGAATAAGGGCTTGATGTTCGCTGATGGTGGCGCGACGGCCGTTCACGTACCGAGGCCACAAGTCAGGAGCAAGGCTCAGTTGAGCGGCTGCATATTGCACAACCGGGGAGGGAACGGTGTGCCATTGCGAATCTGGCAAGAACAATCCCAGAAAACGAACCGTTCCAATTTGCACGGCGATTCCCAATTGAGTGTGTTCTTTGGTACGGGCGTAAATGAGATAGCGGTCCGTGTCCGTGAGGTGAAAATGTTGGCCGAGTTGGTCTGGCGTGGGGGCTTCGACGTAACGGCCGTAATATCGCTTTTGTTCAGCGGTGGGAAAATTGGCGGGCATGGTCAGGCATTTCGCGGCGAACTCAACTCTACTCCCCGATGCCGGAGATAGTTGTAAAAAGTTCCTCTGGAAATTGAGAGTTGTTTACAGATTTGCTTCACAGTCAGCTTGCCTTCCTGGTACAGCTTTTCGACAATAATCGCTGTGTGCTGCGCCTCTTTCGACAACCCTTTGGGCCGTCCCCCTTTACGCCCGCGCGCCCGCGCCGCCGCCAAACCAGCTTTGGTTCGTTCCCGGATAATATCCCGCTCAAACTCAGCCAGCGCTGCAAACAAGTGAAAGGTAAATTTGCCTTGCGGTGTGGTGGTGTCAATGTGATCGTTCAGGCTTTGGAACTCCGCCCCCTTCCCCTGCATCTCATTCACTAAACTCACCAACTCTTTTAGAGAACGCCCCAGTCGATCTAGTTTCCAGACGACGACTACATCCCCAGCGCGAAGCTGTCCCATCAACTTCTGCAATTCAGGGCGTTCCTTTTTGGTAGTAGTGACTTTTTCCTGGTAAATTGTCGTGCATTCGGCCGTTTGGAGCGCGTCCAACTGAAGCGACAAATTCTGTTCTTGGGTACTTACGCGGGCATAGCCTATTTTCATTCAAAACCATCCATTAAAAAGGTATGATGGATAGTTTATTGCACATTGAATAATTAGACCACTATTTTGGATACACCTTTCAGAGAAAAGATGTGCAGGGCGACCCCGTCAGCAGGCGTCCAAAATAACCCTCGTTTTTTTGGATTCAAATTCTCACTCATACAACCGGCCGTCCACAACCAGCCGTTCCACGTACAACACCTCACAAGCGCCAGCCCCCGTATCCTCCCGGCTTAATGAGGTGTTGACGCGCCCCACACCAGCGCCATCACGGACTTGCAGATCGACCAGGTAACCTTCCAGATATACCAAATCGTTTTTTTCAAGCTGACGCGGCGCCTTGTCCAGGTTATCCGTTGTCGGAATGATGTGGACATTGGCTGTATGGCTGGTGATATAGCTCCGGCTGTAGGCCCCGTTGTTCCATTCATAATGATACCAGCGGTTAGACTGCCGCCAGTGAATCCATTCGTCTACAGATGGATCGCTCATGTCGCCCCAACCCAATGCCAGGTCACGGGGAGCCACGCCTGATTGCCAATCATAATAGCGCTTATTGCTCAAAATGCGGGCCGCGATCTGGTAGCTGGCCTGAGGCCGGATGGCCCAGGTCATTCCGTTTTCTTCCCACACGATGGGATTGGCTACCTCACCCGTTACGCTGGATTGAATGGGGTCGTCTGTAGGTTGCAGAAGGGAAATATCCTGGGGAACAGTCGTGCTATGGGGTTGGGTAAGTAAAAAACCGAGGACGATCGTTATAGAGAGGATGGCCAAGATAGCGACGATGAGGAAAAAGTCAATGGAGGCGTCACGACCATTCTTTTCGGCGTTGGCATTGATAGGGACATTGGTGGCCACGGTGTACGTTTCCTGGAAAATATGGCGCCGAATAACGGTTTATTGTTGTTGAGTTGGTCTCAACTCTGGAACAAGAATATTGCGTTTAAGAACATTGCCGTTTTCGGTTGTGCCTGATGACCCATACAGACATTGACAGGAGTAACAAAGAGGCAACAACGGCTATAGGCATGAAACCCCCCTGTTCAGGTTGCGCGGCGACCGAGCGCAGACTAACCGCTGTTGGAAAAGCATAGCACATATTGTGGGGCGTGGTATCGCTATTGGCGCCGGATGGACAAATGGTGTTGTTGTAATTTGCCCAGGCAAAGGAATACGGCGTACCGGTTGCTCCGAACAAGGTCGCATCGGTGAAATCAGTCTGGAATGTCTGCGCATTCGTGACAACAGCGTTAGTCAGATCAGCGCCTGTCAAATTAGCGCCATCTAGGTTCGCATCAGTTAAATTTGTGCCCACTAAGATAGCCCCGGACATATCAAGCCAGGCAACGCTGACGCCTGATTTATCGCAGCCGCTCCAATCCACGCCTGGCCCGGCCGGGTCGCCACAGGCGGCAGACACAGTGGGGGCGGTAAATAGCTGTAGGGCAACGAATAAGGCTGCAAAGACGGCCGTTAAAAGGGTATGTTTTTTCATCATAACTCTCCTCCCAGATGCCGGGAATAATTCAATATCTCATCATTTTGGCGCTTGAATCGCATAAAGGTGATCGTGCCAGCCAAAGTAGATGATACCATCCACGATAGCGGGGTCAAAAACGAACTCGGCCGTATAGGATAATTCACTGGTGGGATCATGCTTGACCATGTAATAGCGGTGTATTAATTTGCCAGTGGCGGCGTCCAAAACGTATAGGTAGCTGTCGGAGTCGCCGACGACAACCATGCCTTCGGCAACAGATGGTTCGCTAAAAACATCGCCATGAAAACGGCCGAACTTCCAGGCAAGCGATCCGTCGCTTTTGTTCACGGCCGTCAACCTATCCAGCGCTAGCAAGTAAAGACGTTCGTCGTCCATGTGTAAATGACTGGAGAAACTGCCCCATGCCGACCAGGGGTGATGCACGCGCCATTGTTCCGCGCCCGTATGGCGGTTCAAGGCGACTAATTCGTTACCAACCGTTGCGTAGAGCGTATCCCCTTCTACCAGCACAGACCAAACTTCTTGGCCGAGAGCGTAATAGCGTTGTTCAGTTCCAGTGGCGGCGTCCAGGATGTGGATATGACCATCCTGGCTGCCTACGTAGACCAATCCGTCAACGACAACGGGGGCGTAAAAAGCTAATTCGCCGATGTGGAAACGCCATTGTTCGACGCCGGAAAGGGCATTGAGTGCATAGAGGTACTTGTCGTGACTGGCAACGTAGATGACGCCGTTGGCGATGGTTGGCGGCCGGAACTTGAGCGCGCACCAAAGGCATTCGGGGTCGTCGGGGAGATTTTCCTGGCGTTGGTCGGGGCTGAAACGCCACTGTTCCTGACCGGTTTGAGCGTCCAGAGCCAGGAAGTAGCCGTCCTCGGTGGCGAAGAAGACTTTGTTGTGGGCAATGGCGGGCAGCCAATTGAAAACCGAGTCGCTGACGGGTGCGCGCCACAATTCTTGTCCTGCGACCGTATCAAGGGCATAAAAGGCCGCATTATCTTCGCCGAGGGTGCCGAAATAGGCGACGCCGTCGGCGATGATCGGCGCAGAAGCGACTGTGCCGCCGACATGATGCCGCCAAACGACTTGGGGAGCAGCATTGCGACGTATCCAGGTGATGGCAATGGCAGCTACAGAAACAATGCAAACAATGATGGGAAACCCTACGATTGCCATCAGAATCCGCCAGAGCCGCTTGCGTTTTTCTTCCTCCTTGAGTTGGCGTAGTTTCTGCACCTCGTCTAGCAAAGGGGGCGTTTGTTTATTGGTGTCCATTAGGTGTAGGTGACATATCTGGCATTGCAGGTGTCGGTGACAACCGATCAATACAAATCGTCAAATTGGTAGCCGGTTATTCCCAATTGGTGACGTTTTACTAAACGACCTATTCATCTGGTAAAAAGCGAAAAGCAAAAAGCTGCTGGCTATCGCCGAAATACACCAACACTATATTGGAACTTGCCGCTACATTAAAAGTGTTGTTCGCATAATCCCCATCGCTGAGATCGAAAAGACTGGGCTCAAAAATCAGAGTTCCTAATGTGTGTCCCGTTTGTACATCTCGTACCTGCAAGTGAGCATCCTTCGTCAAGAAATAGACAACATTACTACTGACGGTGATATTGCTGGCCAGAAAATCAGCGTGCAAGTCATCAATTTTCCATAAGATTGCTCCCGAGGAGCGATCTAGAACATAAAGACGCCCCAATCGAGTCCTTACGAAAATATGATCGCCGGAAAATAAAGGAGTGGCCACAAAAGGATCCGCAAATTGTACTTCCCAAATTGTATTTTTAGTTTTGGCGTTCGTAGCGCGCAGATAGAGAGGCAATGGTTGCCAATAGGCAATATTGTCGTCAACAAAATATACAGGAGAGCCTTCAGACGATGATGTGGTGTTCTTCACCGCGCCGGTTATTGTATCAATGACATAAGATTGCGCGGGACTGGCCTCCACATGCAATTCATATTCAGTTGCCACCATGTGGGCAATACTTCGGCTCTGTAAGGGCGTCTCCCATACAACAACCCCCGTTATGGTATCATAAGCAACCACTTTCTTACGACCAACACCAGCAAATATATACTTTGAATTGTAAGCAACATTATCATTAATCTTGTCGCGAACTTCCCATTCGATTTGACCTGTTTCCAAATCCAGGCTTCTTAAAGTCGAATATTGAGAAGGTGTAGAAATATCTTCGGTAAGCACGATTAAAAAAGCACGGTCATTCACTGCAACAAGGTCACTTGCTGTTCGTTCCCAGGTTAAAATTATGTCCGATTTTTTCCATAACTCTACAAACTGTGAAGTATTGTTCGTAACTATTTCGTGTTTTGGTAAAACGTTATTTTTTATTTCGACTTCCTGAACAAAGCGAACAAAGCTCAAGATCACCAGTGCGAACATCAGCAAACAGCCTATTCCCGTACTGATTATTATAAGTAATAGCGGTTTTCGCTTCATCATTTGACCTTTCACATGCTGTAGTTGTTAATGAACACTGAATGTTCATTAACTAACCACGTCATGCCCCTTTATCTGCTCCAAGGACTGTGCATGTCTTCAAAAACATTAGCATACTTATTAGCTTTAATTGCAGCGCCAATACGATTACCATTAACGTATCTCAGGATACTATGAAGCTCAGCCCACCAAGGTATTGGCGATCCATCACCTCTCATAATATCAACGATAAGGACCGCTTTTCTGGCAGTGTAGTCATCGTTTTTATAGTCTTCGTAATATAGCGAACTATTCTTGACGTTAAAGGGTTCGTATGTAGCCACCCCGGCTCCAAAATCACCGAGGCTTATACCCGTCAATGTACCATAACTAAAAAATCTACCCCTAGATTGAATTGTCGGATCGGGGTTTTCCATTGTTCCAAGAGACGTGGACCACTCAATTCCTTCACTGATGGCATAGCCGGCTCCAGGGCCAATCCCAACATAGTAAAATGCAGCGGCTCCACTATAGTCACTATTGACATCTTGCCAGCTACGGAAGTGATAGATTGAACCGGTGGCAACAGAATCGCTAAAAGAAAATCTGCTTCCCGACATATCATCTGAAATAAAATCGCCTGAATAGACAAACCTATTCCTTGTCAGACTAGCAAAATCATAAACAATTTGCTCACCACTTACTTTAAAAGCTTCTGTGTTCCCCTTTGTTTCATAATGCCCATCGCCACGGTATGGAACGGGACCTTCATAACAATTCGGCCCCCCATGAATGGTGTCTGTTGGCCAATTAATATTGTAACCATCTTCTATTAGGCCGCTTTCCTTAATAATATCCATACTCAATATAAAGAAATCTTCCCACTCGCCCATATCAAATGGAGGTTCAACGTTGAATGCGTCTGTTACACATTCTACATATTGGCGTATGGTACCGCTATTTTCCCCGCAATAATAGGGAAATGACCTCATTCCATTTGTATCAATTCGATTAATAGGATTATTTTCCACATAACCCCAGCCATTCATAGATTGTGGCAGTCTCATATTCCCATTCCACGGATCTCGTCCCATAAATGAGCGTAGCGCTGGATTATAATACCGTGCCCGCAAGTAAAGCAGGTCAGTAGCATCATCAAACTGTTCGCCGGTGTAACCGTAGGTTGTACCGCTGTTACCGGTTTGGGTTAGCAGGTTGCCGTAGGGATCATATGTAGTCACAGATTCAACTGTTTCGCCTACCATCTCCGTGCGAACACTGCCCAAGCCATCAGCCAGCAAGTAGCGAACATTGGTGCTATCGCTTTGTCCAATCAAGTCCAGGCCAAAGAGGTTGTAGATTTGTTCTGTACCATCGTCGGCTACCAAAACTTGGGTCAGACCGGCAATGTCGTTGGTGTAAGAGGTGGTAACGGGGCTTGCCCCTGTGAAATCTACTTGCCGCACGCGGTTGCCTGCGCCGTCGTAGGCATACTCGGCTTGCAACTGCGGGTTGGTTCCCGATACGGACAGCGTATGCGTAATCATCAAATTGCGCTGATTGAAGCCGTAATGCTGCCAGTTACCGCCGTTGGGCGGGATGATGAGCGTCAAGTTGCCGTTGTTGTCATACAAGTAGCTGGTTGAGCCTGCATCGTAGTCAAAGGATGTTTGCAGTCGGTTAGCATCATCGAAATAGCGCGTGACCCGCGTAGTTTGCATACCAACAGTATCGGTATAGGCGGTCATATTCCCCACCGGGTCGTAGTTGTATTGGAAAGTGGCCGTAATGTCGCCCGTATACACCGCATCCGTCAGGCGATAAACGTCATCATAGGCATACTGGATGACGTGGCTAGTTAAACCGGGCGCGACCGTGTTAGTCACAACCTGGGTCAAGCTCTCGGCCGGTCCCATGCCGGTGGGGATGTAGTTGGTATCGGTCACTAGCAGCAGCCGATCAATACGCAAACCATCCTCCCGCATCCAGACGTTGACGGTGAAACTGCCTGTCGTCGTTAGCGGCATGGTCGCCGGGGCATTGTCCATTGTTAATCGAGACCAGCCCCACTCATTGGTTAATCCAGTCAGGTTGTCAGCAGTGGTGGCGGGCTGGTCGTTGACGCCCACATGCAAGGAATCGCCAG
>JANTGY010000130.1 GCA_024762695.1 Anaerolineae bacterium | reverse complement strand
CATCGTTTGCCATGAGGCTGGCAAGATCATCCAATGGCGGTTCCGGCTCTGCGGCGCTCGCCGCTGGCGCATCTGGCTCTTCATCTAATAACCAATCCGCCAGCGATAGGTCGCTCGATTCATCGCCCGATGATTCATCGCCCGATGGTTCATCGCCCGATGGTTCATCGCCCGATGGTTCATCGCCCGGCGCGGGAGCGACGCTTTCTGACCGCGCTTCCTGGGCCTTAAGTTGATCCGTCTCTTCCAGAGATTGATCGTCGCCCAACAGCCAGGTAGGAATATCGGCTCCTTCAGCCAAATCGTCAATTTGTCGTAGTTCATCGGTATTCAGTGTGGCTGAATCGGTCATTTCTAACGGGGGAGGGGTAATAAATTCCTGCCCGCCTCGATCGCCGCCCAGCATCCAGGTGGGGATGGCGGCGTCTTCATCCGCTGCCAACTCTTCTGAATCGTCTGGCGCTGCCGATTTGGCGTCTTCCAGGTCAAGCGGCCATGCTTCTTCCGGGAATGGTTCGTCGGCCGCTTTAAATTCAGATGTTATGTCAGGTTCTTCTTTTGCGTCAAGTTCAGCGCTGAGATCGGTTAGCCAATCATCCGCCGGTTCAGACGCCTCTTCCGCTGCCGGTTTTGAATCTGAGCCGGCGGTTTCAGACAGCCAATCAGGCATTGATTCATCGGGTTCGGCGTCGGTTTCCAGTATCGAGTCGTCTTCCGGGAAAGATTCGACGCTTAGTTCGTCAAACAACTGCGTGTACCCGGTGTGATAATCTTCGTCTGGCTCTGAAGAATCGGCCAGCGCGGCCAGTTTATCGTCGTCAACGGCCGTTTCCGGTTCATCAATCGTCAGTCCAGATAGAAAATCGGATAAGCCGTCGCTGCTTTCAATCTCTTCGATGAATTCTTCGCCGTCAATTGCCGTTTCGTCATCCAAATCGGCGAACATATCGGTGAAGCCCGTGCCGATGACATCCTCTGTCATGTCTGCATCATCGCCCGCTTCCTCAGTTTCTAACTCGGCAAACAGATCCGTCAAGCTTGCCTCGACAGCCTCATCCTCGCTGTCTGCATCATCGCCCGCTTCTTTGGTTTCCAGTTCGCCAAACATATCGGTGAAGCCGGTACCGGCAGTCTCGTCCGCGCTGTCCGTCTCTTCATTCGCTTCGTCTGCGCCTAAATCGGCGAACATATCGGTGAAGCCCGTGCTTATCTTTTCCGCTGTGTCGGGGCTGTCGTCGGCGTCGAGGTCCACAATATCCGCTTTTAGCCAATCGGCTAAATCGGCATCTTCGTCATCTTGTCCCAATATGCCGACGATAGCGCTGTCGGTTTCTTCGCCTGGATCGACAAACCAATCGGTTTCGGCGGCGATGGAGGCGTTGGAATCTGGGGAGACGGCCGTTTCTTCAACGGTCGTTGTCTCTTCGCCACCCTCTGCTGCCGGTTCATCAAATAATCCAGCGTCCAGCCCATCCATGGGGACTTGTTCCAACCAGCCCAGCGCCTCATCATCAACCAGGGGAATCTCTTCATCGAAGGAAATTTCGCTGGCCCAATCGGCGCTTGGCTCTGGCTCGTCCAAATCCATTTGCTGATCGTCTAACATTTGGATGGTAACGTGTTCCGGGATGGGCGGCGCCCCCTTAAGCTGAAACGCGCGGCAAACGGCCGTTTCCCCATCACAGTGCGCCTTGTCGTGCTGCGTTAGCGCTTGCAAACGGTGCAGATAAGGCTGCGCTTCGGCGATGCGCCCCGTATGCAGCCAAATTTCTGACAAAATGGCGTTGGCTTTGATGCAATTAGGCAGTTCTTCCAAAATCTCCAAACAAAGGGCGACGGCCTCGACCCGTTCATTATTCAGCCACAACGCTTCGGTTAGCGCGACCTTTAGCCCCATATTGTTTTCATCCAGGGCCAGCGCTTGCCGGAAGGCCTGGATGGCGGCCGGATACATCTCGCTGGCCAGGTAAAGCCGGGCCAGTCCGCCCTGCGTCGGGGCGATGAAGTTGGGGACAGATGCGCCGCTGCGGGCGTGTAAATCGCGCAGCTCTTCTTGCAGCGCTTCGTTATACGGTTTGTGTTCCAGCGCTTGCTCCAAATGCCAGATGGCTTGGGGGAAAATGCCATCCTCTTTTAGAACAATCGAAAGGCCGACATGGGCCACAAAATCATCGGGAATGGCGCTGAGAACCCGCTGTAATAAATCGGCCGCGCCCTGGAAATCCTCTTGGTCGAGCAATACCTCGGCCAACGTGCGGTAAGTGTCCACGTGGCGTGGATATTGCTGCAAGATATGACGGCCGTGTGCGATAGCTTCATCTGCTTGATGGTTTTCAGCAAGCTCTTTTATTTGTTTTAGGTAATTGTGGAGGGTAATAGTTGTCACGGGAATCCCTCAACCTTAAAGCATAAGGCGGTAAAATTACGATACTGCCTGACTGTATATTCAGGAGTCTGGTTCTGGGCGATTTTTGTCAACAATAAACTCATGAGTCTTCCGAAAAACGGATAATTTCACCGCAAAGAGACGGTGAACGCGGAGATTTTTCTCTAGTAACTTCTGAAACTCTGCGTCCTTTGCGCCTTTGCGGTTAGTTCTTTCGGTAAAGTCAGTTCATTATGGTCAACTTTTTAAGATTATTATGCAAAGTTTCCCTTATTTAGGCAAGTGTCGTTGTTTGAGCTGGTCGAGTAGATGGGTAATGTCGGTTTCGGGATAGGGCGATGGGCCGAGCGTGTCTTGAATGTCGTCGCGGCCGAGCAAGGTTTGGAGGACATTGTAAACGCCGGCAGTGAGGACGTCGAGATGGTAGCCGCCTTCCAGGATGTAGAGGAGACGGCCGTCGCACATCTCATTAGCCATTTGCGCCAAATCGCGGGCGATGTGAGCGTAGCCGGTTAAACTCAAACCGGCGCTGGCTAACGGGTCTTGCCAATGGGCGTCAAAGCCAATGGAAACCAGGATTAGATCGGGTTGGAAGTCGGCGATACAGGGTTGAATCGCTTCGCGTAATATGCGCCGATAACCAATGTCGCCAACGCCGGGCGGCAGCGGGATGTTGAGTGTGTAGCCCTGTCCGGAACCGCGCCCCGTTTCGTTTAAGTCGCCAATGCCGGGGTAAAAATAGGGGGCAAACATGTGCATGGAGACAAATAATACGCTGTCGTCGTAGTAAAAGATGTCTTGCGTGCCATTGCCGTGATGGACGTCGAAGTCGAAAATAACGACGCGCTGGGCGCCGTGTGCGGTCTGGGCGTGGCGGGCGGCGATGGCGATGTTGTTGAACAGGCAAAAACCGCTGACGCGATTGGCTTCGGCGTGATGGCCGGGCGGGCGAACCAGAGCCATACCGTTGTCGGCTTCTCCGGTCATGATGCGGTCAACGGCCGTACAGCAGCCCCCCGCCGCCAAACGCGCCAATTCAAAACTGTCGGCTGTGGCATAAGTGTCGCCATGATCGAGCAGCCCGCCGCCCATGGCGGAGACGTAGCGGACTTGCTCGATGAGTTCGGGGGCGTGGACGCGGCGTAATTGTTCGATGGTGGCCGGTTGGGGGGAAACGATCGTTAAATCAGCCATGATCCCCGATTGTTGCAGCGCATCCATCAAAGCCGTCATCCGGGTGTGATTTTCGGGATGCCCCGCTTTTGTATGTGCCAGACCGGGAGCCAAAACTATCAATGTTGACATAATCGTTCCATGAATGTGGGTGAATGTCTTTCCGACGAATAATCTTTCCTATATTATACTACGCACTTGCGCGCCTGCCCGCTTATCCTTTACAATTAGAGCGCATGTTCTAAAAAGATTTAATTTGGATTAATCGGCGGGGATTAGGGGATTTAAGGATTTTCCCAATCTCCTAATCTCCTAATCCCCGCTGCCTAGCAGGAGAGAAAAAATGCCTGATGCAAATGAACGTAAAGCGCCCCCCCGCGCTGTGCCGGAAAATGACGCCGGCTATTTGGAGAAAATCACCCAGGCGGTGTTCCAGGCCGGGTTTAGCTGGAAGGTAATTGAAAATAAATGGCCTAATTTTCAAAAGGCGTTCGCCGAGTTTGATATTGATGCGGTGGCTGCGTTTACGGACGAGGATTTGGAACGGTTGGTTGAAGATAAGGGGATTGTGCGAAACGGCCGTAAAATCGCCGCCACCATCCACAACGCCCAGGTCTGCCAAAAACTCATCGCTCAATATGGCTCCTTCCCCGGCTACCTCCGCAGTCTGGATGGCGAAGATTATTGGGCGCGCGCCAAAAAATTCGTCAAACAATTCAAATTCATGGGCGACATGGGCGCGTACTTCTTCTTCTGGTCGGTTGGCGAAGATGTGCCTGAGTATGAAGTCTGGCAAGAAGCTAGAGGGAAGAGCTAGAGCTAGAGGAATCCGCTGAGAGGAGAATCACGATAGATTGAGGGGGGAATTGAATGAGTTTTAAGTTTGAATCGTTGGATGTGTGGAAGCGAAGTATAGATTTTGCCGATACAATGTTTTCTGTGGCTGATGGATTGCCTCAGAAGTATCAATTCTCGCTTGGCGAACAATTGCGTCGTGCATCATTGAGCATACCGACAAATGTAGCTGAAGGAAGCGGTCGGGATGGCGTAAAAGAGAAGAAATACTTTTATCGGATTGCAAAAGGTTCTGTTTATGAGGTTGTGAGCTTATTGGTTATGGTCGGAAAACGTGGATTTTTGGATCGGGATGTTTATAGAAAACATTACCGAGAAGCTAATGAAATCGCCGCGATATTGACGGCTCTCGTTCAATGACTTTTCCTCTAGCTCTATCCTCTCGCTCTAGCTATGAATGAAATATGGTCGATTAGTGAATTAACACAATATATCCGCGAGCTATTTGAGATTGATTTTCGCTTGCAGGATGTGCAGGTTAGCGGTGAAATCTCTAATTTTGTGCGGGCGCGTTCGGGACATTTGTACTTTACGTTGAAGGATGAGGGCGCCCAGTTGAAGTGCGTGATGTGGCGTTCCGATGCGGCGCGGCTGCGGTTTCACCCTGAAGATGGAGATGCAGTGGAGGCGGACGGCCGTATCTCCGTTTACGAAGCGTCCGGCGTGTACCAACTGTACGCCAAACGGCTGGAACCAGTGGGGCGGGGCGATCTGGCCCAGGCGTTTGAGCGGCTCAAACAGCAGTTGTCTGACGCCGGCTTGTTTGACCCGGCGCATAAACAGCCCATTCCCCGTTTCCCGCGCAAAATCGGCATTGTTACCTCGGCCGACGCGGCGGCGCTGCGCGACATTCTCAATGTCTTGCGGCGACGTTATCCGTTGGTCGAAGTTTTGATTGCGCCAACACTGGTGCAAGGGGATTTTGCTCCGGCCCAAATTATTCAGGCGCTGCAATGGCTGGACGGCCGTACCGACATTGACACCATCATCGTAGCGCGGGGCGGCGGCTCGATGGAGGATTTGTGGGCGTTTAACGACGAAGGGGTGGCTCGCGCCATCTTTGCCGCTCAACATCCCGTTATTTGCGGCGTGGGGCATGAAGTGGATTTCACCATCGCCGATTTTGTGGCCGATTTGCGGGCGCCGACCCCATCGGCGGCGGCGGAATTGGCTGTGCCCGATCTGGCCGAGTGGCGGCCTATCCTGCGCGGCCTGGGCGCCCAGTTGACGGCCGATTTACAGGCCATTTTGCAGCAAAAACAACAACAAACGACCAATTTGGCCCGCGCGCTGCGCCATCTCAGCCCGCGCGCCAGCCTGGACAATAACCGGCAGCGGATTGATGGGGCGCACGGCCGTCTGTTTACGGCCGTACAGCGACGATTGGAACGGGAACAAAACCGGTTGGCGGTGGCCCAGGCGGGGTTGGCGGCTTACAGCCCGTTGGCGACGTTGTCGCGCGGCTATGCCATTGTGCGGGGCGAGGACGGCCGTATTGTGCGTTCTGTGTCCGATACGGCCGTTGGCGCGGCCTTGTCGGTGCAAGTGAGCGACGGCGCTTTTGGCGTGACAGTGCGTGAAGGGGAATCCGTTTGAGTTGGAAAATGCGCGCCCTATTCGCCGGAGCCAGAGTGTATTGGCGCCTTTTCAAGCCGATGAGCATGGGCGTCAAAGTGATGATGATTCAGGATGACCAGGCTCTTTTGGTGAAGCACAGTTACAAACCGGGCTGGTATTTCCCCGGCGGCGGTATCAAAAAGAAGGAATCGGTGGAAACGGCCGCCCGCCGCGAAGCGATGGAAGAGGTGGGCGCGACGTTGGGGGCGCTGGAACTTTTTGGCATTTACTCCAATTTGCAAGGGCCAACCAGCGACCATATTACGGTGTTGTTGTGCAAGGAGTTTGAACTAAACGGCCGTTCCGACGCCGAAATTGCCGAGGTCAGGTTTTTTCCGCTGGACAATCTGCCCGACGACATTGCGGATGGAACGCGGCGACGTATTGAAGCGTATTGTAACGGCCGTCATCAGGCCGATATTGGCGATTGGTGATGTGGAGAACGTCGTCCATCATGCGTCTTCCGTCACTTGGCGATGCTTGACGCAAGACGAACGACGCAAGACTTCTGACGCAAGACAAACGACAAAAGAGAGACAATTATGAGCGACGAAACCCAAGAATTGACATTTGAAGCGGCTTTGGCCGAGTTGGAAGGCATCGTATCCAAGCTGGAGGCGGGCGAGTTGACGTTGGAGGAATCGCTGACGCTTTTCGAGCGCGGGCAGAGCTTGACTGATTATTGCAATAATTTGCTTGAACAAGCCAGTCTGCGCGTCGAGCAGCTTACGGTAGACGGCGAAATCGTAGATGTGTCGGACATGACGTAAAAAACATGAAACGGCGGATTATTGCGTAAGAGCTTTTTCTAATGCTTTGACGCAATAAGCATTCAGACTATCCCCGTTCTGCATAGCTCGGATGGCTAAAACCTGATGAAGTTCGCTGCCTAATCGCAACTGAAATTTGCCTGAATATTTTTTGTTAGCAGTTGAAGCAGGTAAGGGCATCCCATCTTTTTCATAAATTTCAACCCATTCGTCTACGATTTGGCATAATTCACGGTACACTTCTTCTTCATTATCGCCGTGATTGCAGGCTCCGATCCAGCCAGGCACGGACCCGACAAAGCATTGATCTTCTTCAGACCACTCAACGATTTTTAGATAACGATTTCGTTCTTTCATTGTTGAGACTCCTTGATTTTCTTGGCGACCTCTTTTTCCTGGTAAGGTTTAGCGTCGTCACCCAGTTTGCCGGAAATTGTAATGACAATTCCTTTTGAGTGAATAAAATTCCGATGATTTCCTTTGCCGCCACGATTAACAAAGCCAGCTTGTTTTAGTTCTTTGATGAGTTGTCTTATTTTTCGCGGCATAAATAAATAGTATCAAATTGGTACTACTTGGTCAATATGTGCTTTGCCTATAGTTTTCGGGGACAATAATTAGAAATACAAGAGATGGAGGCCGTCAGACATGCAATTAGACCTGGAACTGTACCGCGAAAATGTAGAAGTTGAGCCGAATATTCGCATTAGCTTTATTGACGTCGCTCCGGAACGGCCGTCTCACACCATCCTCTTCATTCACGGCTTTGGCGGGCGGTCGGGCCAATGGCGCAGCCAGATGGAGCAGTTTGCCGGCGAGAACCGGGTCATTGCGGTCGATTTGCGGGGACACGGCCGTTCCGCCCGCCCCCGTTCCGGTTATGACATGAAAACGATGCTGGGGGATGTAACGGCCGTTCTCGACCACCTTCAAATCCGCCAACCCTTCGTCATGATTGGACACTCCTTCGGCGTCGCTTTTGCCACCGAATTCGCCTGGCGTTACCCGCAGCGCGTCAGCCATCTGGTGTTGATTGCCGGAGCCGGTGAATATAACATCCCCGGCTATTACAAAACGCTGTTCCGCTTACCGCAGCCCGTCATGCGTTTTTTGGAACCCATCGCCGAACGGGCTGTGGGGGCGTCCATTCGCTCCTTGCGCCGTATCTACCGCGACAACATGCGAACATGGCGCGGCTGGGAGATGTTCCCTGAACTCAAGCCGCCGACGATGGTCATTTTAGGCAACAAAGACCGGGTGCTGCCGCAAGAAGCGTTCGAGCGCGTCGCCGAACTGGTTCCGGCCGATTCCGAGGTCATCAATGTAGGCGTCTCGGCGCATATGGTGATGCTGGAACGGCGCGACGCGGTGAACCGGGCGATTGAGCGCTTCATTGAAGGGGACGAGAACCGCGAATTTGCCCGTTGGCGCACAACCGAATCGGGCGATGGGCGCGGCAGTTTGCTGGCTGAACGGCCGTGGCTGGCCAGCTACGAATCGGATGTGCCTTCGACGATTCACATTCCGCGCCTGCCGTTGACGCGCTTGCTGGATCGGGCCTGGCGGCGCTTTCCGCTGCGTCCGGCCATTCGTTACCAGGGGCGGATTGTGACCTATCGCGGCCTCAGCGCCCAGGCGGGACGGTTTGCCAATGCGCTGGGAGCGTTGGGCGTCGTCAAGGGGGCGCGGGTGATGCTGCTGCTGCCCAATGTGCCGCAAGCAGTCGTCGCCTACTACGGCGCTTTGCGCTTGGGAGCCGTCGCCGTGATGGGCAATCCGCTGGACAGCCGGGAAGAAATCATCCGGCAGGCGGACTGCACCGGGGCCGAGGTGTTGGTGACGCTGACGAAGTTTGAGGAAACGGCCGTTGCCGTCAAAGCGCAAACCAACGTCGGTCACATCGTCTACGCCAACGTCAAAGATTATTTCCCCTGGTACAAATTCCTGTTGTTTGGCCTGACGGGTGAGAAAAAAGAAGGTCATCGCTTGCGCCAGCCGCTCCAGTCCGGCGATTATGCGTGGCGCAAATTGCTGCGCCAACATCCGCCCCAGCCGCCGCAAGTGGACGTGAAACCGGAGGATACGGCCGTTATCCAATTTACCAGCGGCACAACCGGCGAGCCGAAGGGGATTATGCTGTCCCATCACAATTTAGTCGCCAACACCATGCAGATTCGGGCCTGGCTGCCCCAGGCGCGGGCGGGCGAGGAAGTGTTCTTGTCTGTCGTGCCCTTCAGCCACGTGTACGGCATGACGACGGCGATGAACGTGCCCATCAGCCTGGGCGCGAGCATGATTTTGCTGCCGACGTTTGACACGGAAGAGGTGTTGCAGCATATCAAAAAGTACAAGCCAACGCTCTTCCCCGGCGTGCCGACGATGTACGTCGCCATTAACAATTTCCCTGGCGTGCGCAAGTATGACGTACGCTCCATCAACGCCTGCATCAGCGGCGCCGCGCCGCTCCCCATCGAGGTGAAGGAGGCGTTCGAGAAGTTGACGAAGGGCAAGCTGGTGGAGGGGTACGGGCTGAGTGAGGCCAGCCCGGTCACACACGCTAATCCGATTAACGGCCGTAACAAAGTTGGCGCCATTGGTTTACCTTTGCCCGGAACCGAGGCCCGTATCGTCAGCCTTAAGAGCGGGACGCCGCTTAATCCGGGCAAGGTGGGCGAATTGATTGTGCGCGGCCCGCAGATTATGCAGGGGTATTGGCAGGACGATGAGGCGACGACGGCCGTTATTGATCGCGACGGCTGGCTGCACACCAACGACATCGCCCGCATGGACGAGGACGGCTACTTCCAAATCATCAGCCGCCGCCAGGACATGTGGCAGGACGATGCCGACGACGCCCCCGCCTTCCCCCGCGACGTAGAAGAGGTCATCTATGAGCTGCCGGAAGTGCGCGAAGCGGTCATCGTCGCCATCGCCAATCGCCCCGTCGCCTTTGTGCAGTTGAAAGAGAAGACGCGCATCCCGGCCAAGACCGTCATCGCCTTTTGCCAACGTCGTTTACCGCCCAGCCAGGTTCCGCGCTTGGTCATTTTTGTCAAAGAGTTCCCACGCAGCTTCATCGGCAAGGTGCTGCGGCGCGAATTGGTCAGCCGATATGAACATGAAATTCGGGCCGAGGCGGGCAGCGTCGGCGACCACCTCGCCGGATTAAAGGATTAGCTCGTAGTAAGCCACGTAGTCCGCGGAGTGGCGTCTTATCGTTTAACAACGGTACTCCGCAGACTGCGTACCTAACTACGAACGGGGTATAAGGATTAG
>JANTGY010000129.1 GCA_024762695.1 Anaerolineae bacterium | reverse complement strand
GCGCAGCGCCCTCGTGCGGGACAGCGTCTGGATGCCATCAATTTGTAAAGATGAAAAGATCGTTTTTGAACCATGCCCATCTGATTGACTGACAAATCTCAGAGTTCACCGCAGAGAGTGCGGAGAAGCGCGGAGGTTTCTCCTTCATTTCCCTCTGCGATCTCCGCGTTCTCCGCGGTTAGATAAGTTTTGTCAGTCAACCAGCCATGCCCATTTTACCATATTAGATTATCCACATGGCGCTGAATGGTAACGGCCGTTTGCCAGACAAAACCCATGGGCGCGGAGCGACGCAGGCACGCTTGAAAACGCCTGATTGGGGCTAAAAACCAGTTTCATACTCTGGTTGACGCCCTTTACCGCTTGTGCTATCATTTTGCTGCTGTCCGGTCTGATGACCGGATACTTTTTTCTATTGCTTGTTCAATGCAAACAGGCATCGTAGCCAGTAAAATGGTTACACAAGTTATAACTGGAGAAATAGAAATACGCAGAAGACGCAGTAAAGCCCCTAGAAGAATCAGTTCCGTCAATTATCGGACCAATCGGCGCATTCGTGTGCCCGAAGTTCGGTTAATTGACCACAATGGAACAAATCACGGTGTCGTGCCTACGCGACAGGCGTATGAAATGGCTGTAGAAGCCGAGTTGGATTTGGTCGAGGTTGCTCCCAATGCCAAACCGCCTGTTTGCCGTATTTTAGATTACGGCAAATTCTCATACGAAAAAACGAAACAGTTACGCGAGGCGCAGAAAAAACAGAAGCAAATCGAGATTAAGAAGATTCGATTGACACCGCGTACAGCAGATTTCCATCGAGATATTCACGTTAAAAAGGCGCGTGAATGGTTGACAGAAGGCAAAAAAGTTCAGTTTATGGTTCGATTTAAAGCCAGAGAACGGGACTATCCCGAAATTGGACGGGCTGCCTTACTAGAAATCGCGGAACTGTTGGATGATGTGTCCGAGATTGAACAACGACCGAAATTTGAGGGTTGGTCTATGACCTTGATGTTAGCTCCGGAAGGCAGTAGTTAACTGCTGCGCAACGGTCTAACAGATGTACATTTCATAAAGCCCTTTTGGGGCTTTTTTATGAGGGATAGAAATGCCAAAAGCTAAGACAAAAAAATTTAAGATGAAGACGTACAAAGCGGCCGCCAAACGTTTCCGCGTTACGGGCACCGGCAAAATTGTACGCACCAAAGGCGGCAAGAGTCATTTGCGCCGTCGTAAATCGAAACGTGTGAAGGCGCAGTTGTCCAAGATGTTAGTGGTAACATCGGCTGGCGATCGCCGCCGAATTAAGCGCATGGCGCCGTATATGAAAAAGTACAAGGCAAATCCGCCTGCGTAACCGTAATCCGTGAATCGTAATCCGTGAATCGTAATCCGAACGGAATACCGAATACGGAACACGAAACACAGAATCCGCTGCCTGGCCTCGGTTAGCAATCATTGTTGCAAAGGCTTGAGTGTCCAGGCCCCATAAATGCGAGGTGTAAAAAATGCGAGTAAAAGCTGGGACGGTGACACGCCGTCGGCATAAAAAAATACTGAAGATGACAGAAGGCCAATGGGGGACGCGCAGCACGCTGTTCCGCCGGGCCAATGAAGCGATGATGAAGTCGTACTGGTATGCGTACCGGGATCGTCGGAATCGTCGCCGCGACTTCCGTCGCCTGTGGATTGCGCGTATTAACGCGGGAACGCGCGCTAACGGCTTGAGCTACAGCCGTTTCATCCACGGATTGAAGTTAGCCAATGTTAGCTTGGACCGTAAAGTCTTGGCTGATCTGGCGGTGCGCGATGCGGCTGCATTTGCAGCAGTTGTCGATATCGCCAAGAAGGCGTTAGCCTGATCCTGAAATAGGCCTCAACCCTCAATTGATGGCAAAACGCCACGCTTGTAACCGAGCGTGGCGTTTTTCTTTGCTTAAGTCGGCTAAACGACGCCAAGACGTATGTTGGTTATGGTTGTCGCTCTGATTTGCTTTGAGTATGATCAAAGCAAGTGGCAAGTGGCAAGTGGCAAGTGGCAAGTACGGATTGCCGCTGAAATAGTTTATGAAAGATTTTGACACGGCCGTTCCCTCTTCCAAATATCGTTTGTGGCTGCTGTTGATTTTGTTGACGGCCGTTTTCTTGCGCTTGTATGCCATTACCGACGCCCCGCCGGGCTTGACGCATGACGAAGCGGATCATGGCATCACCGCCTGGGGGATTGTGAATGGGCTGCGCGGCGTTTATTTTACGATTGGGTACGGCCGTGAACCGCTTTACGATTACGCTGCGGCCGGAGTGATGGCATTGATTGGGCCGACCTATTTGGCGATGAGGGTTACGGCCGTTTCCTTTAGCCTCATCATGATAGCCGGGATGGCCGCCTGGACGCGCCGCGCCTTTGACGAGCCGACGGCGCTGCTGACGGCCGCTGGATTGGCTGTCGGCTTTTGGCCGGTGATGGCCGGACGGCAGGCGCTGCGATCGATTGCGCTGCCGGCGTTGTTTGTGCTGGCGGCATTGCTGTGGCAAGAAGCGAGTGGCAAGTGGCAGGTGGCAGGTGGCAAGTGGAAGCGTCCGGCCGGGGCGTTTGTGTTGGCCGGGCTGGTTTTGGGGGCGACGTTTTACACGTACATTCCGGCGCGGGCGTTGTGGGGCGTGTTTCCAGCGGTTTTGTTGTTGGCGGCGTGGCGGCAGCGGACATTTTTTGCGCGCGCGTGGCGGGGCACGGCCGTTATGCTGTTGGTTGCCTTCATCGCTGCCTTGCCGCTCGTCAACTATTTGATTTCTCATCCTCAGGTTGAAGTGCGGATTGATGAGTTGAGTGTGCCGTTAACGGCCGTTGCCGATGGCAATTTCCGACCTCTGCTTGACAACGCCTTAGCCAGTCTGCGCCTGTTTACTGTCGAGGGAGATGGGACATGGCGTTACAACATTCCGGGACGGCCGTTCTTGCAACCCATCTTGGGCGTTTTGTTTTATGCGGGGCTGGTTGTCGCCGTTGTGCAGATAGGGGGCGGCAAGGCGCGCCTTGCCCGCGCCGCTTTTTTAGCGCTGGCCTGGCTGCTGGCCGGATTTGCGCCTGTTCTGGTCACGGGGCCGGAATTGAGTATGACGCAGGCGATAGGGATGCAGCCCGTTCTATATCTGTTTCCGGCCCTGGCATTGGCTGCGTTGGGACGGATTACGGGGCTTTTCTTTGTTAAAAATCAGGCAAACGGCCGTTTCGCATGGCCGCGCTTTTATGTGGTTATGGTTGTCTTTTTGTTCGGCGCAACGGCCGTGACGACCTACCGCGACTATTTCATGACCTGGGCCAATGCGCCGGAGGTGCGGGTACAGTATGAAGCGACAATGGTGGCGGCGATGGGGTATTTGAACGCATATGGGATGGGAGAAACGGCCGTTTCCACCATCACACCCCACATCTACCACAGTCCGGCCGTCGCCCAACTAACGCTGCATAACGAAGCCGTCAGTCTACATTGGTTTGACGCCCAACGCAGCTTGCTGCTGCCCGCTGGCGCGGAAAGTACGGTCATCATGCCCGGATTCACCCCATTGTCTCCGACGCTGGCCGGTTATTTGGAGACGGCCGTTCTCGCCGAATCGCTGCCCATGCGCCCAGACGACCTGGATAAGCCGTTAGACATCTATCATGTGGATGGCGACGCGATGCGGGCCGCGTGGGTCAGCCAATTTGAGGGCGAACCGGCCAGTTTTGATGGCTATGTTGAATTCCTGGGATACGATTTGCCAACGGCGACGGTTCGTCGGGGCGAGGTTGTGCAAGTGGCAACGTTATGGCGGGTGGAACGGCCGTTAGACGGCGCCGTCCTCTTCACCCAGGTTTTGCAAGACGGCATTCCCATCGCCCAGGCCGACCGGCTAGACGCGCCCGGCGCATCCTGGCAGTCCGGCGATTGGTTCATCCAACTACACGAATTTACTGTTCCGACAACGGCCGAACCCGGCGATTATCCTATCGTCATCGGCGTTTATACTTGCCCCGGCGGCGTCCCCTGTCCCCATGGCCAGCGCCTCTCCGCCTCATCCGGCGGCGACACGCTGCCAATCACAGAGTTGACTGTTATCCCATGACTACAAGTGCTTACTTAACGATCTGTCATACCTGCGTAGGCAGGTATCCATCTTTTTTGCGGGAGTGGATTCCCGCCTGCGCGGGAATGACAGCATGGGATAACTTTCTTAAGTTAACAGTTACGATCCCATGACAAACCAATCCCGTCTCACACGCAGCGCTCTCATCTTAATCATGGTCGGCCTTTTTGTTCTGGCCTTTTTGTTACGCTGGCTCTTGTTGGACAGCGTCCCCCCCGGCTGGCGCGACGACGAACTCATCAATTCGCTCGTCATCTCACAAAAGGTGTTGGATGGGGATTGGGCCGTTTATTACGCCGACGCTTCCGGCCACGAGGCGTTGTACCATGCGCTCAACGCCATTTTTCTGGGGCTGTTTGGCCCTGGCGTGGCCGGCATTCGCTTGCTGTCGGCCATTGTGGGCGCGTTGGCTGTGCCGATGACTTATCTGGTGGGTCGCAAATTGTTTAACAACGTCGTTGGATTGGCGGCCGCGCTGGGATTGGCGTTTAGTTTTTGGTCGCTTATGTATTCCCGCATCGGTTTGCGCCACATTTTGATGCCCTTGTTGACGTTGGCAGCGTTTTATTTCTTTTGGCGGGGGTTGGCGGCTGGCAGATGGTCGTTAGTGGCTGTGAAGCCTTCTTCAATAACCAATAACCAATTACCAATTACCAATTACCTAATCGCCGCTCTTTTCATCGCCCTCGGCTTTTACACCTATTTTGCCGGGCGGGGCGTTCCGCTGATTTTGTTGGCTTTTGGCGGGTATCTGTTTTTGGTTGATCGAGAGCGATTTAAACGGCATTGGCGGGGATGGGCAGTGATGTTGGGGGTAACGGCCGTACTCGCCATCCCCCTCATAACCACCTTACGCCAACAGCCCGAATCTGAAGCGCGGGTGGCCGAGTTGGCTGTGCCATTGGTCGAGGCGCAGGCGGGCAACTTCGAGCCGCTGTGGGAGCATATTCGCATCACCCTCAGCATGTTCCACAACGATGGGGACGACGAATGGCTCTACAACATTCCCAATCGCCCTGTCTTTGGCCCCATTGGCGCCATTTTCTTTTGGGTGGGCGTCGTTATTGCGGTTTGGAATGCGCTTAAACCTATTGTGGGGACGCGGAGATACGCGGAGAGGCAGAGAGGCGCGGAGAGGAGAGAGAAGGAAAAGCCGCTTTCTTCCTCTGCGAATCTCCGCTCCGCCGCGCCCCGCCGCGTCCCATCTTCTTCTCTAGCCTCCGCCTTCCTTCTGATTTGGTGGTTGGCGGGCATTTCTCCCGGTTTTATGAGTGTGCCGCCCGCCAGTCTGGGGCATACGATTATGGCCCAGCCGGCGGTGTTTTTGTTGGCGGCGCTGCCGATTTGGCAAGCCGGGAATTGGACGCAGATAAACGCAGATGAACGCGGATTCAAGCGTCAATTTGTTATGGCTCTTCTGATAATCGTTTTGATTGCGGCCGTTGCTATCCGTGATTTGCCTGATTATTTTGTGGAGTGGCCGCAGCGGGGGATGGTGCGCTTCCTGTACCGTGCCGATGTGCAAGATGCAGCCGATTATTTAAATGCGAACCCGGTGGAAGATGTGGGCATCGCCAGTTTGCTGGCCGGCCCCTGGGACAAACTGGCTTTTGAGATTGGTCTGGACGATGACAAACAAGTGGCGGCTCGCTGGTTTAATCCGGAACGCGCCATCTTGTTGGAACCATCGGTCAGCTTTACGACCTATCCTGGCATAGCTGAGACGTATGCTGATTGGTACAAGCCGATTGTTCATCCTAAATGGGGCGAGATTACGGCCGGCAGTTATGCGCTGAATCGCGTGACCCATGCAGTGGAGTTGGCGGAGCCGGTTTGTTTTGTGAATGGATTGTGTGCGGTCACGGCCGTCTACCACCCCGACAGGCAAATTCTGGAATTGGGTTGGCAGGTTGGGCGCGAGCTCGATTTACCCGATACGCCCCTCATCAGCAACCCGCCGCCGCCGGGCGTGTATGCCGGGCCGCGATTGGCTGTTTTTACGCATCTGTTGGCGGAAGACGGCCGTTTCCTCAACGGCGACGATGGGCTGTGGGTTGACCCGACCACGCTCCAGCCCGGCGACATCTTTTTACAGCAGCATTGGTTGGCCTCGCCAACGGCGGGGGAGGCGACAACGGTTAATTATGGCCTGTACGATCCGATGACCGGCGAACGCATTTTGACCGAAGACGGCCGTGATCAGGTGCAGCTAACCATTGAAGAATGAGATCAGAGCGTTTTCCGCCAAACGAAGCCCTTTGATGTTTCCGTAAAACCCAGGCTGTCGTACAAGCGATTGGCCGGAATCATGTCGCCGGTTTCCACAATCACATCCTGCGCGCCCAGCGCTTTGAGCCGATGCAGCCCCTCCAACATCAAGGCGCGGGCCAACCCTTTGCGCTGATGGCCGGGATGCGTGCAGACTGGCTCGAAAATGCCGTGACCAATTGCCTCGTCATAAGGAATGCCCACATAAGACGCGAACGAGCCATCCGGGGCGACGGCGACTAAATCCAACTCCTGCCGAAAACTCGGCGCCAGCCGGGCAAAAGTCTGGTACTCGGCGCCGACGTGAAAATCACGAATAAAAGCTGCGTTGAGGAGGACGGCCAGCTTGTCGCAGTCGCCATCATCTTCTGGTTGGGTGATGCGCAGCGTATAACCGGCGGCCACTGTCGGTTGTTCAATCGTCCTGTCATCGTCAAAGCGCAGGCGACGGGAGACGCCGCTCCAGGGCATCTTTTTGTAGCCGCGTTGGGCCAATAGCTGCTGGCGCGTCGTGTCATACTCGTGAACAAAGATGTCCAGCCGCTGTACGCCGTCATCCGTTGGCGCGGATAAATTGACCTCGGCCCAGGCGATCATCGAATCTTCGATGTGCCGATAATCGGGGTGAATTTGCAGATGGGCGTCGCCTTTTCCTTCGGGATGGATGGCGCCAATCAAACGGCCGTCCTCCGTTTCCCACATTTGTCCTACCCCGGCCCGGCTGGCTTCCCAGGATGGATTGGCGTTATAAAAGCGACGGCCGTCCCAGCGGCGCGGTTCCCAGTTAAAACATAAAGGCGTGATGGGATAAGTCTCCAGCAAAAGCTGGCGGATGCGCCAAAAATCTTCATCATTGGCGATGGGGCGGTTTATAAATTTCTTGTCGGATGGGTTCATGGTTAGCCTAATGCCGCCACAACCAAATCGCCCATTTCAGTTGTGCCGATGGCTTTTTCGCCGGGGCGGGCCAAATCGGCTGTGCGGTGACCGGCGGCGAGGACTTGGGCGACGGCAGTTTCCACCTGCGCCGCTTCATCTTCCAAACCTAAACTGGATCGCAGCAGCATCGCCGCGCTCAAAATCGTCGCCAACGGGTTGGCAATGCCCTGCCCGGCAATATCCGGGGCCGAGCCGTGAATCGGTTCGTACAGGCCGGGGCCGCCGTCGCCCAACGCGGCTGAAGGCAGCATCCCCAGCGAGCCGGAAATCATCGAGGCTTCGTCAGAGAGAATATCGCCGAACATATTGCCGGTGACAACCACGTCAAAATCGCCGGGCCGATTGACCAGATACATCGCCATCGCGTCCACCAGCACATCTTCAAATGCGATGTCGGGGTATTGGGCGGCGACTTCGTGGGCGACTTCGCGCCAGACGCGGGAACTGGTCAGGACGTTGGCCTTGTCCACCGATGTGACTTTGCCGCGCCGATTTTGGGCCAATTCAAAGGCGATGCGCAGGACGCGCTTGATTTCCATCTCGTTGTAGCGCATTGTGTCGTGGCCGGAGCGTAGGCCGCCAACCAGTTCTCGGCCTTGCGGCTGGCCGAAATAGATGCCGCCGGTCAGTTCGCGCACGAAGACGATGTCTACGTCTTGCACGCGCTCTGGGCGCAGCGGGCTGGCGTCGGCGAGGGCGGGGAACAGTTTCACGGGCCGGATGTTGGCGAAGACGCCTAATGATTTCCGCAGCTTGAGTAAGCCTTGTTCTGGGCGTACTTTGGCGGTCGGGTCTGACCATTTTGGGCCGCCGACGGCGCCCAGTAGGACGGCGTCGTTTTCCAGGCAGGCGCCGAGCGTCTCTTCGGGCAGGGGGTTGCCGGTCTGGTCGATGGCGATGCCGCCCATCAATTTTTCGGTGAAGTGGAGGGTGTGGTTGTGTTGGTTGGCAACGGCCGTTAACACTTTGCGCGCCTCATCAACTACTTCTGGGCCAATCCCGTCGCCGGGTAATAATGTAATTTTTGCGTCCATCTTTTCTCCTCGTCAATGTAGGACAAATTTGCAAATTTGTCTTACGGTTTTTAGTATTCAATCTGTCCTTCTAGCCATTCTAGTCCAACTGCATATCCATCTGCTGCCTTATCTAACAAACGCTGACCATACACGACGCCTAAACCGGCCAAAATCAGATGGCCGATGTGAAATGTGACGAGTGTAGGCGCACAAGCCGAAGCGCCGACATTTGTCCATTCACACAGCAGCGGCAACGAGTCGAAGGCCTTGTCGCTGAACAAGCGTATGCCGCCCTCGATTAATGAGATTATCTGCAAAAAGAAGCCTGCGGGAAAGAGCACAAAGGCGATGGGAATGGTTCCAAACTGTACCAGTAAGATGTAGTAGGTTTCAAAACTATATTTCAGGTAGCCCCAAAATAAATTGGCCGGCGTGCGTTGGATGATGCCTTTGAAGATGTCAATGACACTGAGGACAATCGGAAGCAGCAAAAGCAGGGCGGGCAGGATCAAGTACGGCCGTTCCCAACTTGCCGGGATGCTGATGATGAAGGCGATGAGGACCAAGATGATGATGACGGCCGTTACCGTACCCAACATCAGCCCGCCGCGAACTGCAAACTCCCGCACCATCCCCAGCGGCGTGATGCGTTCCCACATGCCGCGTAGATGGAGGGGGATGATCAAGGCGAAAATGCCCAGGAAGATTAGCGCCAAAAACACTGGGCCGTCGAGACCGCGCGCGCCCAGCCAGACCCAATGGCGGCGCGCCTGCCATATAGCGGCAGCCAATCCAGCCAGCCCGGTGATGGTGAGAGCGATGAAGGTCAGGCGTTTAGCCACAGGTTACGCTCCGCTGTGCAGAATATGGTACAAGACGATGCTGAGGGCGACGTGGACATTGAGAGAGCGGCCTTTGCCGTACATGGGCAGGAAGACGGCCGTGTCGCACGCCGCCAGCGTCGCTTTGGTGACGCCATGATCCTCATGGCCGACGACCAGACAGGTTTTTTGGGGGTAAGCGAAGGTGTGGTAGGGAACGGCCGTGTCCGTCAACTCCACCGCCACTACATGATAGCCGTCCGCCTTAAGGTTTGAAATCGCTTGAACCGGGTCTTGCTCATACCGCCAGGGAACCCGCAAGCTCTTAAAACGGCCGACCTTATCAATCGTCGGATGCGGCGGCGTGGGGGTGATGCCTGTCAAAACCAGTTCGCTCGCTCCGGCCCCATCGGCGACCCGGAAAATCGAGCCGACATTAGCCGGATACTCCACGCTTTGCAGCAGAGCCACCAAATCGTGTTGAGGCTTGTTGTCTCGTTTATAGTTACGTAAAAATCGCTTTAATTCCGTGCCGATAAGTGGTTTCATACACTTATTGTATTCAGTCTGTACGGGGCTTACAAAAACAGGGTTGCTTTTGTTGTCGATAGGCCTTCTTTTCTCTTGCTATACTGTGTCAGGGATTGGGTCGCGTTTTGGGGATAAGGCCAGTTTGGAGAATGCCTTAACCCGTAAAGGAAACTAGGTAAACCACAAAGAAATAGCGCATTTTTTATCAAAACAGTTTTTGTGGTTGACCTAAATGCGAATAGATCGAAATGCGGAAATATAATGAATGATTGATAAAAACATTAGTCCTATTCGTTCATTCGCCCTATTCGCGTTTTAATTCTCGCTTCCTGCCTGTCAGGCGCTTCCATGTTATAATGCGCACGCAGGAACATCTGAGCTATGACCAAAAAGAAAAC
>JANTGY010000128.1 GCA_024762695.1 Anaerolineae bacterium | reverse complement strand
AGTTTGGCGCGGAACATTTTCTGGGCGTCACGGTGCAGCCGATGGTGAATTTGAAGGATGGGTACGAGTTGATTGTGGGCAGCAGCCCCGATCCGCAGTTCGGGCCGGTGCTGTTGTTCGGCTCTGGCGGGACATTGGTGGAGGTGTTCAAGGACCGGGCGCTGGGCTTGCCGCCGTTGAATACGACGTTGGCGCGCCGGATGATGGAGCGGACGAAGATTTATAAGGCGCTGCAAGGGGTGCGCGGGCGCGCCCCGGTGGATTTGCCGGAGTTGGAGAAATTGTTGGTGCGTTTTAGCTATTTGGTGGCGGAACAGCCCTGGATTAAGGAGATTGATATTAACCCGCTGCTGGCTTCGCCGGATGAGCTGCTGGCGTTGGATGCGCGGGTGGTGTTGTATGATGGGGATGTGACGGCGGATGATTTGCCGGTGTTGGCGATACGGCCGTATCCCTCCCAATACACCTTTCCCTTCACCGATAACAAGGGCGATACCTATACCATCCGCCCCATTCGCCCTGAAGACGAACCTAAAGTCGTCCAATTCCATCAAGGGTTGTCGGAACAGAGCATTTACCTACGCTACTTCCGCTCCTTCCATCTAAGCCAGCGGGTGCAGCATGAACGGCTGACCCGTATTTGCTTTGTGGATTATGACCGGGATATGGCGTTGGTCATCGAGCGGGAAGACCCGAAGAGCGGCGAGACGGAAATCGCGGCGATTGGCCGGTTGAGCAAGCTGCACGGCACGAAAGACGCCGAATTCGCCATGTTAGTGAATGACGCTTACCAGCGGCGCGGTCTGGGGACGGAGATGTTGACCCGGCTGCTGCAAGTTGGCCGGGACGAGGGTGTGGAACGGGTTCATGCTCACATGTTGGGCGAAAATCGGGGGATGCGCCTCATCAGCAAGCGGTTGGGCTTCCATTTCCAGCGGGAAGGCTCGTTGTTTAAGGCGGCGATTGAGTTGTAGTATTCAGTAGTAATTCATTGGGAACCCGGTTTCTACCTGAAACCGGGTTCCTTTGGTAATGGCAGTAACGAAAAAAATATTTTTAATTATCATATTACTGGGGTCGGGATTGTCTGCGTGCGGGTCGGGCGAGGCTAAATTGGCAACGGCCGTGCCCATAGTCGCAACGCCATTTCCCACGGCGACGCTTCCCACGGCAACGCTTCCCACTGCAACGCTTGTCAAAAACAGGCCAACGGCCGTGACCACAATCCTTCTTACGCCAAACGTAGAGATAAGCCTGGACGACGATTTAGAAATCGTTGAAATTACAGCTACAAAACCGCCAACCAGACCTCCACTCATTTATCGCTTGCCGATTGAGGCCGGCCAACAAGGCGTTGATTGGTTTATTGGCAGCTATGTTGACGCGGAAAAAGCAGACGGGGATGCCGCTGATTTCAGGGGCGGGTTTATGACCTATGACTGGCACAAAGGAACCGATTTCTTTATCCGCGATTTGGATCATATGGAAACAGGCGTCCCTGTTTTGGCCGCCCGGTCGGGAACGGTTGTTGAACTCCACGATGGCGAAAATGATTATGATTGGGAAGGCAAGGGGCGGCAAAACAATTTTATAAAAATTACGCACGATGACGGAAGTTTTGCTTTTTACAGCCATTTGAAGCGGGACAGCTTGGTCGTAAGGGTTGGGGATACGGTTGCAGCGGGCGATCCGCTGGTCCTGGTGGGGAATTCTGGTTTATCGTCGGGTCATCCTCATTTGCATTTTGAAGTTCACGCGGCAAACGGCCGTACCATAGACATCTTTGGCGAGAATCTAGCCGATTTTGAGCCGCTTTATCCGGACAAGCCCTTTATTTTTGCGGCGGGGGCGGCCCAGAGAGAGGATCCCCATCTGTTTGGCGACCTCTCCCGCTACACGCCAACGCATACGGCTGCGTTTAGCTGTGCGGAGACGCCGTATTTCTGGTACAAAATTGTAGGGATGGCGCAGGGGGATAGGCTGCGCACGCTGGTTATTTATCCGGACGGCGTTGTGAATGAGCTACCCTCTTTTGTGGCTGATCAAGATTATCGTTTTATTTACTGGGTTGTTTACGACGCGCCGCTGCCGCCGGGAACAAGCATTATCCGCTACTTTTTTAATGACGACATTGCCAATGTTGGCGAAATGGCATTGTGGACGACGTGTGAATGACCGGCCGTATTGCCTAAACGGCCGTAGTTTTACTAGATACAATTCCTTCACACTTTGTTCATAGAAACGTGGTAAGCTCATTCACCAAAAATGATTTTTAGGAGAGAGAAACGTGATGAGTAAAAAGATTTTATTGATGATTGTGTTGGTTTTAAGTTTGGCGGCTTGCGGCACGGCCGAGGTTGAGCCGACGGCCGTACCGCCGACAGTTTCGCCGTCAAATACGGAAGCAACCGCCAACACCGGTGGCGGCATGGGGGCAGGTATGGGCGGTAATATGCGCGACCGCCATCACGCCCCGATTCCAGAAGAATATACGGCCGTCGCTAATCCCATCGAAGCGGATGAAGCGTCTTTGGCGCGCGGCGCCGAGGTTTATGAGACGCACTGCGTCTCCTGTCATGGCGATGAAGCGATGGGCGACGGCCCGGCGGCTGTTGGACTAGACCCGGCTCCGGTTCCAATTGCCCGCACTAGCCGAATGATGGGAGATGATTACCTCTTCTATCGTGTCAGCGAAGGCGGCTCAATGGAACCGTTTAACTCATCGATGCCGGCCTGGAAAGATATTCTGGACGAAGACGCCCGTTGGGATGTATTGAATTACGTGCGCGCTTTAGGCAGCGGCGATGTGGAACCGCAATTTCGCGGCGGCGTGGAAATGAGCGCGGAAGAGGAAGCGGCCAAACATGCTGAAATGATCGCCGCCGGGGTTGAACAGGAGCTTTTTACGCAGGAAGATGGGGATGTTTTCCTGGCGGTGCATGATGAAATTAATGCCCTGCAAGAGGAAGGGGTGGAAGAAATGGGCAGTGGGCCGGATGAGATGCTGCCGCTGATGTTGTCGATGTTGGTGGAAGACGGCCGTATCACTCAAGAAGAGGCGGACACTTTTACTTTTGTCCATGACAGCCTGGAGGAAACGGGGTTGATGCAATAAGGACGAAAGACGCAAGACGCAAGACCTAAAACGCGAAGTAGGTTAATCAGCGCCTGCTTCGCGTTTTTTTGTTTGGCGGTCTTCATAGTTTCCACACAGGATGTTCATGGGATGTTTACGGCCGTTTGTTATTCTCCTGGCATGGTTGTTCAGAACCATACTATGAATCTAAAACAAACGCGATAAACGCGAAGGAAATAAAATGAACAAGAAACGACTACTAATTTTAGCTTTACTGACTACCCTGATTTTGGCCGCTTGCGCCAATGAGCCAGCCCCGGCGAGCGAGCCGGTTGTTGAAGAGGCCGTTGTGGAAGCGACGGCCGTTCCCGTTGAACCAGCTCCGGCCCCGACTGATGAACCTGTTGTTGAAGAAATGGCCGTTGAGACGGCCGTTGAGGAGACGGTAGAAGAAACGGCCGTTACCGAAACGGACATCACCGTTGTAGACGAAGAAGGCCTTACCGAGATTGACCAAACCGCCCTCGCCGATACACTGGCGGCTAATCCGGTTAGCGGACTCAGCGAAGACGAAATCGCCTCTATCCTCTTCATGCGTGAAGAAGAAAAACTAGCCCACGACGTGTATATCACCCTTTACGAACAGTGGGGATTGCCTATCTTCCAAAACATTGCTGGCGCCGAACAGTCCCACACCGACGCCGTTTTGACCTTGATTGATCGGTACGGCCTAACAGACCCGGTAGTTGCCAATGGCATCGGTGTTTTTGTAAACCAGGATTTGCAAGCGCTGTATGATCAACTGGTGGCCCAGGGCAGCGAATCTATCTCCAGCGCTCTGCGTGTCGGCGGCGCCATCGAAGAGATTGACATCCTTGATCTGGAAGAAAGCATTGCGGTCACGAACAACGCCGACATCATCACAGTATACGAAAGCTTGCTTAAGGGTTCGCGTAACCATCTGCGCTCGTTTGTCTCCACACTGGCCCAGCAAACTGGCGAAGTGTACGAACCGGGGTATTTGAGCCAAGAAGCTTACGACGCCATCGTTTCGACCGCTATTGAATCGGGCGGCAATGGTAATCGTGGCGGTAATGGCAAAGGGAATGGGAACGGAGGCAATAACTAGCGGCTTTCACCAACCTAAAACAATTGTAACTGTTCAGGTGTGTCTCGACTGTCATACCCGCGAAGGCGGGTATCCAAGATGTGGATTCCTGCCTTCGCAGGAATGACCTGTACAGTTACAAACAATTTTACTTTTCAACCGGTGGGTGTTTCAAAAGCTCGCCGGTTTTTTGCTTATTGGCTAAAATCCAGCCATGATGCGTCAATCAATCGCCTCTTTAACTGAAAAAATTTCTTTCCGAATCGGTTTGCTCATCGTTATTGCGTTGGTGATTTTGGCGGTTTCTGTTTTATGGATAAGCCGATCTGAACCAGCCGCTGACGATCAGTTGGCTGATTTGTTGCGTCAGGCCGGCGTTGTTCAGCTCGATTTTGGGCCTGTACAAGACCCGGCGCAGGTTGCGTTGGGCCAGTCGCTCTTTTTCGATAAGGAATTGAGCGGCAATCGAGATACCTCCTGCGCCACCTGTCATCATCCGTTGTTGTGGACGGGCGACGGTCTGGCTTTGTCGCTGGGGACGGGCGGAGATGGATTAGGCCCGACGCGGGTGAAGGGCGACGGCCGTGCTTTTGTGCCGCGTAATGCGCCGGAGGTGTTTAACCGGGGCGCGCCGGAGTGGCGGACGATGTTTTGGGACGGCCGTATCATCGCCCAAGACGACCAAACCCTACTAACCCCCGCCGGAATTATGCCGCTGACGCAAATAAACAACGTCACCGCCGCCCAGGCGATGTTCCCGCCCACCTCGGCCGACGAAATGCGCGGCCATCCCGGCGATATAGACGTGTTTGGCGAACCCAACGAATTAGCCCGAATTGATGGCGATGATGTGGAAGCAATTTGGGCGGGCTTGATGACGCGATTACTGGCGATTCCCGACTATCAGCCCTTGTTTCAGGCTGCTTTCCCAGATAAATCTCTGGATGATTTGACTTTCCACGACGCCGCCAAGGCTATTGGCGCGTTTGAAATTGCCGCCTTTACATTTACCGACAGCCCCTGGGATCAATATCTGGCTGGCGACATGAGCGCCTTGTCGGATGAGGCCAAGCAAGGGGCGATACTATTTTATGGGAATGCGGGCTGTGTGCGTTGTCACTCTGGCAATTTGATGACGGATCAGCAGTATCACAACATTGGCGTCCCCCATATTGGGCCAGGTAAAGATGAGGCGGGGGTGGATAACGGCCGTTTCCTCGAAACCGAGAACCCCGCCGACCAATTCGCCTTCCGTACCCCGCCGCTGCGCAACGTCGCCCTCACCGGCCCCTGGCTGCACAACGGCGCATATGATTCCCTCGAAACCGTCGTCCGCCACCATCTGGATGCGGCTAACAGCTTACTGGCCTATGACATGAGCCATCTAGCCCCAGAACTGCAAATCACCTGTCGCGGCGACGCAGCCATGCAAGAAGCCATTCTGGAAACGCTGGATCCCCTTATGCTTGCCCCCACGCCCTTGACTGACGCCGAAGTAGGCCAACTTCTTGCCTTCTTGCACGCCTTAACCGCGCCGTCAGCCACAAGTTTGGCCCACACACTCCCCGATTCGGTTCCCAGCGGGCTGCCGGTGCGGGATTAGATCATTGTCTTCCTGAAACCGGAGCCTGGGAGGCTCCTCTACTCTGGTAAATTATGGTAGAGGAGCCTCCCCGGCTCCGGTTTTTGCATTACAAAAAAACCGGTTTCTTTAGCAGAAACCGGTTTTTTGTTGATTTATTCAACGAATGGCGACTGAACCGCCTTGTGTAAAATCCCCAAAAATTCATCCAGCGGCACACGATGAATACGCGCCGCCCGTTCGACGGTTAGCGCTTTAGTCAACAAGCGCCGGAA
Source organism: Anaerolineae bacterium (assembly GCA_024762695.1). GTDB lineage: Bacteria > Chloroflexota > Anaerolineae > Promineifilales > Promineifilaceae > JACKCC01. The sequence goes on along the minus strand of JANTGY010000128.1, from coordinate 4,131 downwards.
GGAATAACGGCTCACGCGCTTTACGCCAAAAACCTCCATTACATCAGCGATGTCGCCATATTCATCCAAAATATCGGATACACGAGTGTCTTTTGTGATTTCCATAAATCTCTTCCTTCTTTTCTCTGTGCATCTTCGTCCCTCCGTGAAGCCCTGCGTCCTGCTTCCTCGTTAATTTTCCAATAATACGGGACTAACTGATTCTGATTCTATGCGTTCCCAACCAGCGCGAACAATTTGCCACAATTCCTTAATAATGGGCAGCAATGAAAGTGTCCACATCAGGTAAGCAAAGCCATGCAATAGGCCGCGCATATCGCCTTGGGCAAAGATGCTGGCCCATAATAGGAAGCCGCCCAGGTGAACGGCGATCAAACTAAAGCGCGTGCCGCCCAGTTTAGGTGTTTCGTCGGGTAAAAAACTGCGCCGGACAAAGTAGGGTATTAGCGCATAGCCGAATTGGAGTACCCAGCCGTAAACCAATGCCTGGGGCGCGTTGGCTTCAATGCCGCTTCCGGGGAAGCCGGGAACCCCAAACAAGATCAGGGGAGCGATCAATACCGGGGCCAAAATCCAGAAGTAGGATGTAACCAGATGCAACATGCCCGGCGTCCAGGCTTCGCGGTCGCCTTTTAAGGGCTTGATAACATTGTAGAGCAGCCAGATGGTTGCGCCCAGATGCAGCAGCAAACCGGGGACAAGGAGCGCCCACTTAATGGAGAACCAGGGGCCAAAGATGAGGCCGAAGGCCCCGACGGTCATCATCCAGAAGATGGTATTGACGGAGTTGGGGTTGGCTAACGGCCGTTTCGCCCATGTCGGGTACAAATCAATCAGCAGTCCGGCAAACACCAGGGATAGCAGCCCCCAATTGTTAGCGTGAATGTGTACTTCAATCGGCACGTCAATATGCAGCGCTTCGCTCCAGCCGAACCAGAGTCCCGTTCCCACAATAATGCCCAGCAAGAAATAGCTGAGACCGGCAATGTAAAACTTGCGTCCCGCGCCGGCTTCGGCCGAAATGCTGCTGGCAGCGCGCATTTTGCTTAACTGCACGATCAATAACGTCGTGGCGATAAACACCAGCGTCCCGCCACTGAAAATGGGCACGAAATTAACCAGTGGAATACCAATCAACAGGAGAAGAATGCCGCCATTCAGCGTCAGCCAGATGTCCCAACGGAGCTTGGGGCGCGGTAATTTGGCGCGGCGGGCCGACAATATCGGCATCAGCCAAAAAATGAGTTGTGTCAGTGCGCCCAGCGTAATAAAGTGGACGCGCAGCCATTTCATGCCGTTAAACCAGGGCAAAATTTGCAAGCTGGCAAATGAGGCCTCTAACGCGCCCAACACGGCCATGGAAAGGTATAAAACAACCATTAACAAATATGGATTCATTGAGCGTCTCCCTTCAACATCTGTGTTTGTCGTCCAGAAACGTTGTTTCTACGTCTTTGTTTCCGCTTCCGTTTGGTCAGATAGGGCAAATAGTACAAATAGGCGCCGCTGATAGCTAGGAAAAGCATCAATAATGACTGTATCATTTCCCACTGGGGGATGGCGGCCATCACTTGTCCATTACCGGTTAGTTTGAGGATAACGGCCGTTGGAATCAAAACAAACGTCGGTACGGCCAACCAACGATGAATCTTACGTAACCACTTCGTCCAAAATTTCATATTCATTCTCTTATCTTAAAAATTTACTTTCCTGTCAGTTTAGCCCGCGCTTCGGAACCCTTAAGCGGGTATCCCATCGCAAAACCAGCCACACAAAAATCAGAAAACCCGCTTGCTATGGGCAATAACGAAACAATCGCCAAAATCGTACCGAATGTTCCTCCGACAACAAAAAGCCCCAGGCTCATAATTACTAAGCCCAAAACAACCTTCGCGCCTCGGCCGGCCATACTGGTCATAAATGTCAAAAAATTCTCTTTCATCATTCTTCTCCTCGTATACTATGTTCGTAGTAAGGTACGTAGTCGCGCTGTTTAGCGACGGAGTACCGTTGGATGACGCCACTCCGAAGACTACGTGGCTAACTACGAGCAGCTCTTCTATAAATGTAAGTCGGATTGCCAATCCGACTTACGATATTCATTTATTCGTGGTGCGCCGCAGGCGCGTGGTGGCTCCCTTGTAAATAAACCTCAGGGAGGCTTCATAAACAGCCTAGATCATGCTCGAAACCTTCCGAGGGTTGGTTTGTGTAAATTTATGAAATACGAGTTGCCAAAAATGTCAGGCGCGTTTTGGCTTCCACGCCCCGCGAAGCTCCTTCCGGCATCACAATTGTGGCTCCAGAGCTAACGGCCGTGCGCTCGCCATCAACAGTCATCCATCCCTGCCCCTCCAGAAAATGATAAATAGCTTGCGCCTCGGCATGGTCTGGGATTTGCTGCCCCGGCAGCAATCCGGCCAAAATAAACTTGACCTTTTCATCCACCATTAAAATTTGTGGTTGTGGCCCGTCATCCGAATAAACGACCTTGTCTTTCCAATCAGGATAAATAGTTGTTTGCATCATGGCATTCTCCTTTTATTTTTGATCATAATAAGTGATGTAACCATCATAGCGAATGGCGAAGCAGAGGTCGCCGACTTTTGTCGGGTCGAGGAAGGCGGAAATAAAAACGCTTCTGAAGATGTGCGATTGTTCTTCAGAAGCGTAAAAATGACGGGGGAGAGTAGGTAGTGTTTGTTAGCGCGTAGCGGCCTTCCAAATGAGAACGACTAGCAGCCGCCAGACAAACAAGAAAACGAGGCCAAACCCTAATGTGGCTGCCAAAAACAGGGTGGGGATATTCAGTCGCGCTAACACCAGCGCCCGTAACAACAAACCCAACGGCGCAACAATGAGCCAGGCTAGCAGTGGACGAATAATGAGCGAACGAGCCGTCCACTTCTTGAAAGGGGGGAGCGCTTCCAGAAATGGCGCAATTGCAACCCACAACAGCGCGAATTCCCATAATGCCAACAGAACACCTTTGATGGGATTAGCGGAGCTGATTGTGCCATGATCGCGCTGCCCAACATATATAAACAGGATTAGAGCGGCAAGGTCGCCAATGAGGAGAGCCAACCTGGCCCATTTATGACCAGCATGTGTTTGGGTTATCATATTACCCTTCATTGAGAAATGTTGGCTCTTTGGGAATTCGTGGGGGAATCATGGTGTGAAGCGTAATCCGTGATGTGTAACCAGAGAAGTTTCACGGATTACGGCAAACCCCAGGAGATCCGAAAGACCCGAAATTTTTTGAGTATCTTACCCGTTTATATAGCAGGGCGCTATTATAGAGCAATTGGAGAAAGTGTGGGGAAAAAGAAAAGAAGCGAGGTTCGCAGCCACTGCGAACCCCGCTAAAAGCTAGACCGTAGGGAGGATGCGGTCTAAGGAGTTGGGGCTTACTTAGGGCTGCATTGGCTAACCGCCACCGCCATTGCCACCGCCGTTGCCGCCACTGCCGCCATTATTGCCGTCGCCGTTTCCCCCTCCGTTATTACCATCGCCATTGTTTCCGTCACCGTTGTTGCCATCGCCGTTTTCGCCGTTGGCTGAGTCGTCGCCTGTGCCGTTATTGCCTGTATCCAGTGGGTGGGGAGTACCCCATTCCCATTGGTTTTGATTGAGGCTCATTGTACCTGTGACTGTGCCAGTGGGTGTGGCTGTACTGGTAATGGTAACGGTTGGTGTGATGGTGACAGTGGGTGTAATCGTAACGCTTGGTGTGATGGTGACGGTAGGCGTAATGGCCGGTGTAGGTCTAATCCCGCCTGGTTTGGGGGTCATTTCTGGTTGTATCGGGGCCGTGGGCGGCCGATTGATGGCGTGCCGTATGCGGAAGTTGGGCGGGTTTTGCATACCGGCTTGGGCCACTAGGTTAGCCTGAAACAACATGCCGCTGGCTTGGCTCAGAGTCGCTTGCGCCGGTTCGTTAGCTTGGTTATTGACCTGGGCTAACACCTCGGTTAACACTTGCTCTTGTTCCTCAAACATAGTTTGTGATTGAGCCAATATGCCGACCATTTCGGCTTCAGGTTCTTGTGCGGCAATATCGAAGGCTTCTTTGATATGGTATTCCAGGCGAGCTACTGTGGCTTCTTCGGGCGCGCCGCCATTTAAGGT
>JANTGY010000127.1 GCA_024762695.1 Anaerolineae bacterium | reverse complement strand
CCACCGAAGATAACTGGCTGGCAAATGTTCAGGCCGCTGCCGACGGAACCACCTTCACAGACCTCCGCGACGGCATCGACATGATAGACGACAATCCATACATTTGGCTGGCGCCATCGTTGGCGCAGCAGCAAGCACAAACCATTTACGATACCCTCAGCGCCATCGATCCCACACACCAAGCCGATTATCAAGCTAATTTCACGGAACTGACATCTGAAATAACCCAGCTAGACGCGGATATGCGAACGATTCTCAACCCCGTCGCTGGCAAAAGTTTCATCGCCTCCTATCCTGCATGGGCCTATTTTGCACGAGAATTCAATCTGGAAATGCACAGCCTAACCGATCAATACGCCACGCCGGCCGATGAAGCCCATCTGGCAGCGTTGACAACAATCATGCAAGAAAATGGGATAGATGTTGTTTTTGTACAACAGGAGTTTGAAAACACACAAGCCGAAGCATTGGTGATACAAATCCCTGGTCGCACCATACCGCTTAATCCCTTCAATCCCAGTTGGGCCAACAACATGAGCAGCGCCGCTTTAATGATGGCAGCAGTCCTCGCCGCCGAGCCAGCCGAGTAGCCGATCTAGCAGTTTGCCTGAAAAAGATTTTTGGGACGCAGATTTACGCTGATTTTGAATATTTTTGTAATGGTCAAGAAAATGTTACACAGAGATTCGCAGAGAAGACACAGAGTTTCACAGAGAGATTTAGGAGAAATCTTTGTGTTCTTCGCGCGCTTTGCGGTTCAAACTATTGTTGACCATTACAATTTTTGATATTTTTTGTAATGGTCAAGAAAATGTTACACAGAGATTCGCACAGAAGACACAGAGTTTCACAGAGAGATTTAGGAGAAATCTTTGTGTTCTTCGCGCACTTTGCGGTTCAAACTATTGTTGACCATTACAATTTTTGATATTTTTAACCCGAAATCAGCGTTTTCAGCGTTAATCTACGTCCCATTTTGACTTCTCCGACAACCTGCTAGGTAAACCACAAAAAGCGCTTTGATAAAAAACGCGCTAATTCTTTGTGGTTTACTCAGGGAAAACGGGAGAATCATCGGTTTCCCAGTTCAAATTACTTTCCCGTTTTCACCTTATCCTCGACGCCTGGAAAAAAGGGGGAACTTGAGGCCAGTTTGGTATATCAGTTATATATCAATATGAATCCTTCCTTGCCATACCGTCACGCCATGTTATAATCGCGCATAATAAAGTTTACGCGCAAAATAATACATATCAACTATCCACCGCCCCCCTTCATTGGAGCCTCTTTTGAAGCAATGGCATTGGCAAACGACAATCAAATATTAGCGTGGCAAAATAAACGCAACCTGTTTGAAATGTACTTACGGCAGTCTGGGTTGACTCAAGATACAATCAATGCCTACGTACGAGATGTGGAGAAATTTCTGATCTGGCTTTCTCGACATACCGGTCAAGAATTCCCGGCAACTGATTTTGAGGAAAATGATGTTGAAGCCTACAAACGCTACTTGCTAGAAACAATAGAACGGTCCCCATCCAGCATTAACCGCAATTTGCAGAGCTTGAGGAAATACGGCCGTTTCATGCTGGCGACAGAAGGCATTAATCCCGTTCAAGGGATCGATTTATTAGACGGGACAAACCCCGCCCCGCCAATTACCTTAACCAAGACAGAAATTGACCGCCTTGTCAGTATTGCCCGAACACGCAGCGCAAAAACGGCCGTGCGCGACTTCACCATCCTGCAAATCCTACTCCAAACCGGCATCCGTGTAAGCGAACTAGTCAATCTACATCTCTCAGACGTTGAGTTACACCGGGACGAGTCAATTCTGATTATTCGCAAAAAAGGAAAACAAAGAAGTCGAAAAATCCCTCTCCACGCCGAGTTACGCAAACTCTTAAACACATACATGCAGCAGCCTCGCCCTTCGGACGCCTCCTACTTCTTTATTGGTCGGGGAGGAAAGCCGTTAGCCACGCGTTCTGTACAACAAATACTAAGTCATCTGGGCACGATTGCCGGCCTGGACGTTTCAGCAAAAGTGCTGCGCAATACATACGCCAAATCACTTTGGCAACAAACTAATAATCTAAGTATGTTGGTTCAGCGAATGGGATATAAAAACATGGAATCTGCACTGCGGCATATCATCATAACGCCTGAATAAGCGACCCATCAGAACAGACAACCATCGCCACAAACCAATTAACATCCATACAATGCAAGGAGGTGATGACTAGATAGATAAAAAATGCGTAACTAATCAGGTCATTCCTGCAGAGGCAGGAATCCACACACTGGCATACCCGCCTTCGCGATTATCCCAGCCGAGGAACGCCTGTCAGTTACAAAAAAGCAAGCTGATTTGTAATTTGAAATTTACTCACATAAACAATCCTTAGGAGGAGTAAAACGTGAAAAAAAATATAATTTCCAGAGAACAAATGGAAGAGGTTCATCCTCAAATCCCCAAAGCATACGACCAATTCACCCAGGGCCGTATATCGCGCCGCGAATTTATACGCATGGCAACGTTGTTAGGCATGTCGGCCAGCCTGGCGGTTGCCTGCGGCGGCGGCGAAGAACCCGCTGCTGAACCAGCCGCTGCGCCGGACACTGGCGGTGAAGAAGCCGCCGCTCCCACAGGCGGAATTAAACGCGGCGGTACATGGACTGGCTCCATGAACCTGCAATTGCTAGACCATCCCGCCCGTTTATCCTGGGTAGAAGGCGCCAACATCGTGCGTCAAATTGGCGAATACCTCACCGAAACCGGCCCGGACAACATTACCCGCCCCTACCTGCTTGAAAAGTGGGAAGCCAGCGCCGACGTTAAGACCTGGGACCTTTTCTTGCGAAAGGGCATCAAATTCAATAACGGCGACGAACTAACCGCCGACGATGTGCTGTTTACATTTGGCGAATGGCTAAATCCCGACGTAGGTTCCTCCATGTTGGGGTTGCTTTCCTACTTGAAAGGTATGGAAAGCGTGGAAAAGGTAGACGACTACCATATCCGCCTCCACCTGGAGACGGCCAACATCGGCGTGCCGGAGCATCTTTTCCATTATCCGGCCATCGTTTTGCACCGCGACTTTGAGGGCGACATCATCAAACAACCCGTGGGCACAGGCGCCTTCACCCTGGAAGAGTACGCCGAGGGTGAGCGCGCCGTCTTCAAACGACGCGAAGATTACTGGCGCATGGGCGAAGATGGCAAACCACTTCCCTATTTGGATGAGCTGATCTATGTTTCTACAGACAAGGACGCCGGTGTGGCCGCTCTACAATCTGGTCAGGTAGATACACTGTACGACCCCCGTCCCAGCGACTTCCAGGCGTTGAAAGACGTGCCCGGTTTGGTTGTGCGTCCGGTCAGCACGGCTCAGTGCCTTGTCCTGCGGATGCGCGTTGACCTGGAACCCTGGGATGATAACCGGGTGCGCACCGCGCTTAAGATGTGCCAGGATAGGCCTAAAATTTTGCAGCTGGCTTACTTTGGCGAAGGCGATTTGTCCATTGACGCCCACATGGCTCCGGTACACCCCGCCTACTGCGAAAAGGATATTCCTAAATATGATCCCGAAGGCGCGAAAGCGCTTTTGGAAGAGTATGCAGCCGAGAAAGGGATTGAACTACCATTGAAAGTGACGTTGGCAACGAAAAATGATCAGGCCGAACCGGAAATCGCGCAGGCGCTGAAAGAGCAAGCGGCGGCGGGTGGGTTTGACATTAGCCTGGACATCACCGATCCGGCTGGGTACTGGGATCGCTGGACGGAGGTTGATTTAGGCATTACGTCTTGGACGCACCGACCGTTGGCGACAATGGTGCTGCCGTTGGCCTACATCGAAGAAGCGATTGGCGCCTGGAATGAAACGCGCTGGTTCGATGATGAGTTCACAACGCTGCTGCGCGAAGCGGAAGCAACGCTGGACGTGGAGGCCCGGCGCGCCATCATGTGCAAGCTGGAAGACATCATGCAAGAGCGCGGCCCCATTGGGAATGCATTCTGGAAGAGCATTTGGAATATCACCCATGAAAGATTCCAAAACGTCAAGGCCCATCCGACGGCCTATGATTTGCTGTACGACGTTTGGATTGACGAGTAAGAGTTAGCGAAGCGGCAAGTGGCGAGTTGCAAGCGGCAAGTAATTTAGGCTACTTGTAACTATTCAGCCCCAGAGGTGACAGTCACTTAAAACGCAATAGGTTGTGACCAGTGTCTCTGGGAGAAGTGACTGTCACCTGAGTAGTAACGGCTACTTGCAACTTGCCGCTTTCCGCTGTTTTTGAAGGAGAATTCACCGGCTGCGCCGACTGCATGAATGAAAATGGCGCACCGTTGTAGCCCGATTTGCAAAATCGGGCATCGAATTACCAATTCGATTTAAAAAGGAGCAATTTTATGGCGCGTTTTTTGATACGTAGCATTATTTCCACAATTGTGACGATGCTCCTGGTTTCTATGGCGCTTTTTTTCTTGTTAGAAGTAGGAAGCGGCGATATTACGGTTAAGATTTTAGGCGTGTTTTCTACACCAGAACAGCGCGCCTCTTACCGTTCTCAGTTGGGTTTAGACGCTCCGGCCTGGCAGCGATACGTAGATTGGCTGGCCGGAAACGACTGGCGAGTCAAATCCCGTGTTGGCTATCCGCTGGTTACGATTCCTAACAAAGAGTCAGGCGAGGCGGAATGGTGGGCCGATGTAGAGGGTCAACCAACGCGCTGGAAGTTGGAAGAGGGGCAATTGCTGGCCCTAAAACGGCAAGGGGATGGCTCGACAACTGAGCAGATAGTGAGCGGCGACTGGCAAACGGATGAATCTGGGGCTGAATTTTTCTGGGGTGTGGATACGAAGAATAATGCTGTGAAGTGGATGCGCGGCGAGGGAGCGGAGGTCTGGGTATTGACGAAAGCGGGTCTACGCAAGGAGGGGGATGGCCCGCAAACGTATATCCCACTTCGCAAAGGTTTATTGCGCGGCGATGCGGGAGAATCGCTTCAGTTTGGCCGGCCGGTATCGGCTACGTTATGGTCCAGGGTGCGTAATACGGCCGTTCTCGCTGGCGTTGCATTTATCATTGTTATGCCGTTGGCGCTCTTTTTGGGCATTATTGCCGGTATCAATGAGGGTAAGCTGCTTGATCGGATCATTTCTATTGGCGGCCTGGGCGCGACAGCAACACCGGAGTTTGTTACCGGTATCTTTTTGATCCTTATCTTTGGCATTTGGCTTAAATGGCTGCCGGCGGTGGCTATTTTTACCAGCGCCAACGCGATTTTTGAGAATCCACTGCTGTTGGCGCTGCCGGTGATGACATTAACGGCCGTTGAACTCGGTTACATCGCCAGAATGACACGGGCCAGCATGGTCGAGGTGATGGATTCTGCCTACATCCGCACCGCCATCATCAAAGGGATGCCCTATCGCCGCGTCGTCGTACGCCACGCCATTCGCAACGCGCTGATGGCCCCTATCACCATCATCATGCTGCATGTCAACTGGCTCATCGGCGGTCTGGTCGTTGTAGAAGTCATCTTTGGCTATCCCGGCCTGGGCAAGTACATTTACGATGCCGCTATTTTTGGCGATTTCAATGCCGTTGAAGCCGCAGCAATGGTCACCGTCACCATTGCCATTGCCACCCGACTCATCGGTGATTTGGCTTACACCTTACTGAATCCCCGAATTCGATATGCTTAATGTTGCGAAGTGGCGGGCCGCTTTCACTCCGCAACTCCACAACATTCTAGGAGGTTTTTATGGCTATAGCGCAACCGACAGCCGGCGTTCGTCCATCACGCTGGCAGCAGATGTGGAAAAGCGTTGCCATTATTTTTGAGTCCCGTGTAGCGACAGTAGGGTTAGCAATGGTTCTTTTTTGGCTGCTGATCGGGTTTATCTCTCTGGTTTGGACGCCTCATGAACCCAATGCATCCGATTTTATCCAAAATCTGCCCCCCAACGGCACAAATTGGCTGGGAACTGATCACCTGGGACGCGACATCACTTCTCGGCTCATGCAAGGGACGCAAGTCATCCTGCTGAAAACCCGTTTGCCCGGGGACAGCGAAATTTCGATCCCTGGCGGCGTGGCTATTTGGGGCGTAATTGGCTCGCTGGTATTGGGGGTAACATTGGGATTAAATGCGGGTTATCGGGGCGGCTGGTGGGATCAGATCATTATGCAAATTCTCGACGCGCTAATCGCTTTCCCGCGCATCGTCCTTTACCTGGTTGTCATCGCCGCTTTGGGGCAGGGCGATATGGTCGTGATTTTGGCGATTACGATTACGGGCGCGCCCGGCGTGGCGCGATTGGCCCGCAGCCTGGCAATGGATATTAAGACCCGTGATTATATTCGCGCCGCCGAAACGCGCGGAGAATCGGTCCGCTACATTATGTTTCGGGAGATATTGCCCAATGCGCGTGGCCCTTTGCTGGTAGATGCGATGCTGCGCGTCGGCTACGCCATTTTTGCGATTGGTACGCTTGGATTTTTAGGTATTGGTCTCCCCCCGCCCGACCCGGACTGGGGCAATATGGTCAATGAGGCGCGACGTAACATTTTTTCTAATCAGACGGCCGTCATCTGGCCTTCCTTAGCCATTGCCACATTAGTCATCGGGTTAAACCTTTTTGCCGACGGTCTGCGAGAAGAGTTGACCAGGTATCAGAAATAGTGGCGAGGCAGCGAAGTGACGAAGCAATTGATTCCGCAACCTCGCAACCCCGCAACCCCGCAACCCTTGAGGAAAAACTATGACAGGTAAACAGAAAAAATCCCCTGTTCTTAAAGTAGAAGATTTGGCCGTCGCTTACAAAGTGCGCGGCGGAGAAATTGAGGCCGTGCAGCGCGTTTCTTTTGAAATCAATCGGGGCGAGACATACGGCATCGTTGGGGAATCGGGCTGCGGCAAAAGCACGGTCGCCTGGGCGATTGTCAATTTCCTCGGCGCCAATGGATACGTCAAACGGGGCAGTATCAAATTTCAGGGGCAAGAGTTGGTCGGCAAATCGGGTGAAGAGCTGCGTCGTTTGCGCGGCGACCAGATTGCGATGGTTTATCAAGACCCAATGCAGGCGCTCAACCCTTCCATGCGTCTGGGCGACCAGATGAAAGAGGTGTTAACCGTCCATCGCGGCATGGCCGATGATGAAGCGGCGCAGCATTGTATCCAAATGTTGGAGCGCGTTTATATGCCCGATGCGGCCAATGTAATGCGCCGTTATCCGCACCAAATTTCTGGTGGGCAGCAGCAGCGCGTGGTGATTGCGATGGCGCTGCTCAATAACCCCGCCCTTCTGGTGATGGATGAGCCGACGACGGCGCTGGACGTGACGGTGGAAGCGGCCGTGCTGGACCTGATCGCAGAGTTGAGCCGTGATTTTGACACAGCCATTATGTACATCACCCATAATCTGGGCGTTATTGCCCGTGTTTCTAACCGTGTTGGCGTTATGTACGCCGGCGAAATGGTGGAACGGGGCACAGTGGCGAAAATTTACAAGAATCCACGCCATCCGTATACACAGGGGTTGATGCGCTGCGTTCCCAAATTGGGAGCAGATAAGGCGGGCAGCATCCTCCACCCGATTCGCGGGCGTGTGCCGCCGCCGACTCATCGCCCCGCAGGCTGTGTTTTTGGCCCCCGCTGCGATTATATTCAGGACAAGTGTCGAGAGGAACGGCCGTTACTGCGCGATCTGGATGGCATTATGGTTCGCTGCCACTTTGCCGAAGAGATTATCGCCTCTGAATGGACGCCATCCGAAGAGTTGGCGCTGCCGCAAATAGAGGCTGTCTCCTCCGACAGCGAAACGATCTTGGAATTAAACGATCTGAAAAAGTATTACGAAGTTCAAGGCAGTTCTTTCAAAGATGTGATCGGCTTGGGCGAAAAACGGTACGTCAAAGCGGTCGAAAACGCTAACTTCACCGTTGCCAAAGGAAAAACGCTGGGCGTTGTCGGCGAATCGGGCTGCGGCAAAAGCACCCTAATCAAAACAATTATCGGCTTGGAAGGCAGCACCAGCGGCAAGGCCACCTTCATGGGCTTTGACATCAGCGGCGATATTTCGGGACGCGATGAGGCGTTGATTCAAGAGCTGCAAATGGTTTTCCAAAACCCGGACTCGACCATGAATCCATCCTACACGGTTGGTCAGCAAATCGGCCGTCCCATGCTTCGCTTTGGCACAGTCCCTAAAAATCAGGTGCGTGGCGAGGTTATCAAGTTACTGGAATCTATGCGGCTGGGCGAGAATTATTATGATCGGCTGCCGCGCCAATTGAGCGGCGGCGAGAAGCAGCGCGTTGGCATCGCCCGCGCCCTGGCCAGCCGGCCAAATTTGGTGCTGTGCGACGAGCCGGTGAGCGCTTTGGATGTGTCGGTGCAGGCGGCTATCCTCAATTTGCTCTTGGAAGTGCAGCAAGAATTTAATACAACGTTGGTTTTCATTGCTCATGATTTAAGTGTAGTGCGCTTCTTCTCCGATGAAGTGGCGGTGATGTATTTGGGGCAAATCATGGAGATTGGCCCGGCAGATGCGATTTATGCGCCGCCCTATCATCCTTATACGGAAGCGTTGTTATCGGCCGTTCCTATCCCCGACCCAACCATTCAACAAAAACATATTCGGCTGGAGGGCAGCGTTCCCAGCGCCATTAACCCGCCCAGCGGCTGCCGTTTCCACACCCGTTGCCCGCGACGGAAACTTTTACCCCATGGCGGTAAGATTTGCGAAACGGAACTTCCAAACTGGCAGATAACTGGTGACGGACATCGCATTTTCTGCCATATTCCTGCGGAAACATTGCAAACATTTGACCCGGTTATTACGGTGGAAAGTGACTAGTGCAGCTTTCCAGAAGTCTTGCCTAGGTTTTCACCCCCTCCTCAATCCTCCCCCAAAGGGGGAGGAGGCAGGTTTCCCCTCCCTTCGGGAGGGGATTAAGGGGAGGGATAATCTGCAAAGGATTTACGAAACGTTGTACTGGTGATGGCTAATCACTAAAAAAGAGGGACTAAATTATGTTAGTTAAAGATTGTATGACTCGACACCCAATCATGATTTCACCGGAGACATTGGCGACTGAAGCGCAAAAAATCATGGGGGAAAACGATGTGCGGCATTTGCCGGTGGTGGGAGACGGTAAAAAATTATTGGGTCTTATCACTCGTGAGCGGTTAGCGCTTAAACCAGACATGATGGGCAGCCTGAATGTGTGGGAAATTACCCGTTATTTATCAAATCTGACCGTTGTTAAAGTAATGCTACCGACGGCTAAGGTACATACCGTTGATTCAGAGCGGACTGTTGAACGAGCAGCCAGTATTATGAGTGAGTACAAAGTCGGCTGTTTGCCAGTTGTTGACGACGGCGTTGTCGTAGGGATTATTTCGGAAATTGATTTGTTACACTCTTTTCAGGATATGTTAGGGCTGCCAGCCGATGGGGTGCGGGTGACGGTGCGAGTGCCTAATGTGAAAGGAGAATTTGCCAAAATAACCTCCGTTGTCTCCCATCAAGAGTGGGGAGTGATGGGAATCGGCAGTTTCCCATCGCCGCGCCATGCTGGTTTTTATGATGTGGTGCTTAAAATTCCCAATGTCCACAAGGAGGAAGTGCGTGCGATTTTGAGTCAGACGGCAGGGCATGAGGTTGTTGATGTTCGGGATGTTGTTTAGGAAATAAAACGGGGAACGCGAAACGCAATTTATGACGTTTCACGCTTCACGCCTGCTATGAGCCAATCGCCTATCGTTTCTCGTGTTTTAATTGTGCCTGGGTTGCTACAAAACGGCCGTTTCCAATCCATCTCGATGGGTTTGGTTATTGATGAGGATCGCGTCGTTTGGGGGGAATTGCAGCCCGATTTTGACGACCCGCTGGCTTTTTTGCGGGAAAAGATAGCGCCGATTTTTGAGGAACGGCCGTTAACCGCGTTCCAAGCCATGATGGATGAACTAGAGGGGGTGGAGGAAACGGCCGTCATCACCCGTCAAGTCCCCAAAGAACAGCCAGCCTCCGTCAGCCGCCGCCGCTTTCTCACCGGAAATCTGCCAACCGCCGCTAAACCGGCGCTAGTAACCGAACGGGTAACCGTGACGCGGCCTGCCCGGCCAACGCTTCGTTACGGTATTAGCCAGATCATCTTATC
>JANTGY010000126.1 GCA_024762695.1 Anaerolineae bacterium | reverse complement strand
CCTGGAATCAACGGCAGGCGGGGCAAGTCCAAATCCCCTTCCACCGTTTGCAAATCAGTGTGGCAAACGCCGCATACCTTTACCCGCAAACGAATTTGACCGGGACCAGGTTCAGGCACGGCCGTTTCGGTCAAAACCAACGGATTTTCGCCCACCGGCCCCGCTTCCCGTAAAATCATCGCCTTCATCATCGCGCCTCACACAATTACGTTTCGCGTTTCACGCCCCAAGCCTCATCCAATGCCTGCATATCCGCTTCCGACAATGGGCGCGGATTGCCCGCCGCTAACGCCGCTAAATAAATTTCCGCCTGCTCTTCCAGCAAAGTCAGCCGTAGCAGGGCCTGACTTGCCGATTGACCCACGACTACGACGCCGTGATTTTGCAGCAAAACGGCCGTTGTAGACTGGAAAGCAAGGGCGACGGCAGTTTTCAAATTCTCCGTCGTAGGCGCAATGTATGGCAGCAGCGGGACCGACGCCCCCAAATGACGGTAAAAAGTCGGCGTCAACGCTGGTAAAGAGCGGCCCAACAGACCCACCCCTACCGCTTGCGGCGGATGCGCATGAATCACCGCCTTGATGTCGAGATCGGCGGCATAAGCCCCTAAATGCAAGCCCAACTCCGACGACGGTTTAGGCAAACGAGATTGCAACTGAGAGCCGCGCGGATTGATATGCACAAAATCCATTTCGGTTAGGGCGTCCAAATCCGCTCCGGAGCGCGTGACCACAATTTTACCCTGACAGCGACAACTCAAACTTCCAGCCCACCCTCTGGCAATACCGGCCCTCACAATCTGCCGTCCGACTTGAATTAACTGTTCAATCATCGTTTACTGCCCTTTTTCTTAGGCGCAGGTTGAGCCAGCACGCCCGCCACCGTCCGCAAATCCAACCACCACTGCGTTTTAGGCCGGGAATGCGCTTTATCCAATTGACGCGGCACATCCTCCAGGCTCGTCAGCAAAATTTCGCCTTGAACCTGACCAATACAAGCGCTTTCCGGATTGTCGCTGCCAATCTGCGCTTCCAAAAAATCAACACAGCGCGCCGCCAGCCGAGTCGCCAAAATACGGTCAAACGGCGATGGATCGCCGCCTTGCTGCATATGCCCCAAAATCGCCTGGCGTACATCAAATAAATCGCCCCCCTCTTCTTCAAACAAAGCGCTCATAAAGCTGGTCGAATAAATTTCATTGGCCATCTCATTTCGAATCATCAAACCGACGCGCTTACCGCGTCTGAACCCTTTTTTTAACTGACGCACATCCTCCACCAAATCTTTGAGTGTGACCCCTTCCTCGTGCATATAAGCCCGTTCAGCCCCCGTCGCCATTGCGCCCATCAAGGAGAGGTAACCGCAATAATGCCCCATCACTTCGACAACAAAGGTGCGCTGGGAAGCGACGGCCGATTGTTTGATTTTGTCTACCGCCTGGGCAATGCTATTTAAAGCGGTATCGGCTCCCACGCTCAAATCAGCTCCGGGTAAATTGTTATTGATGGAGGCCGGCAAGCAGATGATGGGGATATCGAAGGCCGGAAAAGTATCGCGGCGAGCGTACAATTCCAGTACCGATTGGTAGCCGGCGAATCCGCCAATCATCAACAACCCTTGCACTTGATGCTTCTCTAAATTACGGGCGATGGCATAGAAATCGCGGCCTTCGGGGATGTCGCGATTGGTTCCCAGCAAAGCGCCGCCCCGCGGCGCCCAACCACCGACCTTCATCCAATCCAATTCGCTGATGTCGCCATCAATTAAGCCGCGAAAGCCATTGTAGACGCCCAACATGGTGTGCCCTTTATCAACTCCCAAACGGACGGCGGCGCGCACGGCCGTATTCATCCCCGGCGCCGGCCCCCCCGCATTCATCACCGCTAACCGTAAGCGACGCTGCCCCGGCTCCGGCTCATGGGGCAGCGCGCGCACCATCGTCCGCACAATGTGAAACGCATCGCTAAAACTACGGCCGCGCAAATCCATCGCCCGTTCGTAATCCCGCCGTTTAATCGCCTCGGCAACGCCCCAGGTCTTTTCCAGGCAGTGGCTTAACGGCGTCCGCGATATTTCGTTACCCTGAATACCAATCACAATTGGTTCCATCTTGGGCGCATCGGAGAGCATCGCCTCAACCGCATCGGCTCCCATCAAAGTGCTAACATTGCGATCAAAAGCGCTTGGCGAACCGCCGCGCTGTACATGACCCAACACCGTCACCCGCGTATCTTCACCTAAGCGCTCTTCCAACACCTCTTTCACATATTGGCTGGTGATGGGATTGCCGTAACGGTCTTGAGCGCCTTCAGCGACGATGACGATACTGTCGCGGCGGCCAACATGACGCCCCTCGGCCAAAACTTCGCACATTTTGCTCTCCCAATCGTCCAGGTTGGGCGGCGCTTCGGGAATGAGCACCCAGTCGGCGCCGGTGGCTAACGCGCCCATCAACGCCAAATAACCGCAGCGTCGCCCCATCACTTCGACAACAAAGCTGCGCTGATGGCTGGCTGCAGTGCTGGCAATGGCGTCTACCGCGTCTACGATACGATGTAAAGCGGTGTCGGCGCCAATGGTCATGTCGGTTCCGTACATATCGTTGTCGATGGAGCCAACCATGCCGACAATTTTGAGCGCCTGGTATTGATCGGCCACAGCCTGTTCAATTTCGCCTTTTTCAACTAATTCAGCCAGCAAACCGGTCCATTCTTTTTGCAAAATATGGGCGCCCGTTAAGCTGCCGTCGCCGCCGATGATGATGAGGCCGTCGATGCCGTTTTGGACGAGATGGAGGGCGGCTTGTAAACGGCCGTCCCGCTCCCGAAAGCGGGCGCAGCGGGCCGAGCCGATGACGGTACCGCCTTGATGCAATATGCCGCCGACGTCGTTCCAGCCAATGGGCCGGATGCGGTCGCCGCCGTCTACCATACCTTGATAGCCTTCGTAAATGGCATAAGTCTTTATGCCCTTGTCCAGCGCCATACGGACGACGGCCCGTACGGCCGCATTCATGCCTGGGGCGTCCCCACCGCTGGTTAATACGCCGATTTTCATGTTTTATCCTCGTGTAATCATTCGTCTTTCGTCTTGCCTCATTCGTCGTTCGCTGGGCGATGGAGGCCGTAGACGATGTTTAGTGTTGTCGGCCAAGTTTGCTGCCGGTCTTTGCTTGCGGCCACATAGTCGGCCCAATCGTTGTTTTTGATGCAGGAACGGCCGTTTACCAATTCTTTTTGCCCCACATAAATCCAGGCGGTCAGGAAACGGCCGTCAGCCAACATAATTTCCCGCGCTAAACGGCGATAGCCGAGGGCGCCGGGCTGGGCTGGGTCGTACCCTTCGAGTGCATCCAGGCTGGCTAAAACGGCCGTGTAGCGCGCCTCTGGAACAATGATAACACACCCTTTGACTGGCGCATCGCCATCCTCGATCAGCATTGGATAGCCGCCCATGTCATAGAGACGGCCGTTGGCGAGCGACGCCGCTTCAACAATGACATCATCCTCTTCCCACAAGCCTGCATTTAACTGCCCCGGCAAAAGCGTGCCATATACGAAGAATGGCAACGGCCGTTCGCTTAACTTCGATTTTGATTCCATCTCTGTTATAATTTTTGCTGCAAAAAGCGGTTAGCGCTTAGCAATAAGCAGTTAGCAAATTCACCTCAGCTAATTGCTAAGAACTAAAAGCTAATTGCTCACATTCCGCCCTCGTAGCTCAAAGGATAGAGCAATCGCCTCCTAAGCGATAGATGATGGTTCGAGTCCGTCCGGGGGTATTATACCGACAAAGAAGTCGTTAGTAATGACGCAATTGGACAAATCAATACGGCCGTTTCCCTACCACAATCCCTTCTTGCAGCCGAAAAGAGGCCCCATCCCAATCCAAAAATTCGGCCGCCACGCCCTGAATTTCGGCGAGCATCGCCCGCAGATACTTTTGCATCGTTGGCTCATGCCGCTTGACCCAACTGGCAAATTCAATACGCTTGTCCATCACTTCGTGATGATAGATAGCGAGACCGGCAGATTTGAATGTTGCTAACCATTCATCCAGAGTCAGGCAGCGGCCATGACTGGGATCGCGCAGTTTCTCAAACGCATTCACATAATCACCCGGCGCGCCAATCGGTACAACATTATCCACCACCGCCAGCAGCCCGCCAGGGCGCAGAACACGAGCCGCTTCGCGCACGAACAGCCCCACATCGCCAAAATGATGGGGGGCGATACGACACGTAACCAGGTCAAAACTAGCATCGTCGTAGGGCAAAGCTTCGGCATCGGCCGTTTCCACCGTCACATTACCCAACCCCAATTCCGCCGCCCGCTCTTTGGCAATTGCCAGCATCTGCGGCGTAATATCCGTTGCCCACACCTGGGCTACGTGCGGAGCAAAAGTAAAGGCGGTGTGTCCGGCGGCGGTAGCGATGTCCAAAACGCGCCAATCGGCTTGCGGCTGAACCAACGCAACTAATCGCTCTAAACTGGCTCCTTTGGCATGGGGGCGGCTGTTAACGTAATGGGCGGCATTGGCGCCAAATTGCTTTTTGATTTGTGATTTACTCATATTAAAAACGTTGCCCCTTAAATTCGCAAGGTTGCTTGAGTCCAAATTTCGTTTACATTATACTCTTAGGTGAAAACGGGAAAGTAATTTGAATGAGGAAAACAATGGTTCTCCCGTTTTCCCTGAGTAAACCACAAAGAATTAGCGCATTTTTTATCAAAATACTTTTTGTGGTTTACTAATAACAATGGTCAAAAGCGAAAATTCAAGACCATTGAGGAGAATTATACATGCTAACAAGCATTCAAGGCGTTTATCGCAGAGGCAAGATTGAATTAGAAAAGCGACCAGTTGATATGCCAGACGAGACTAATGTAATCGTAACCTTTCTCAGATCAAACGCCATCAACCTACAGGAAAGGGGCATTGACGAAACCGAAGCAGTTGATCTGCGCGCTAGACTCGCCCTTTTTGCCGAGGAATGGGACAGTCCGGAGATGAGCATCTATGACGACTACGACTCAGCCAAAGCCAAGCTTTAAACGCGGCGATAAAGAATCCCACATGAAACAACCAACCTCCCGAAGACTTTAGACCTTCGGGAGGTTTCTTTTTACAAGGTGCTGACCGGATCAATGTCCACCTGCCAGCCGCGCGGGATGGGGAAATCGGCCAGCAGGCGGGTTGGGTTGGGGGTGCGAACGATAATTTGCCAACGATAACGGCCGTCCACCCGGTTAAAAAATGGAGGCGTAGGCCCTAAAATCTCCGTCGCGCCCAAAGCCAATTCACGCACATGCAAACGAAGCCCCTTTGCCAATTTCTCCGCCTCCCGCTGTCCGCGATCATTGTATGGATCAACAAACACCAACTTCGCCAGCCTGCGGAATGGCGGCAAGCTGTGCTGCGTGCGGAAACGAATCTCATCCACATAAAATCCGGCAAAATCATGCTCGGCGGCGGCCTGGATGGCATAATGTTCCGGCTTGTAGGTTTGGATGATGACCCGACCGCCCAACAAACCGCGCCCGGCCCGCCCGGCCACCTGCGCCAAAACCTGAAAAGCGCGTTCGCCCGTGCGGTAATCGGGCAAGCCCAACGACACATCGGCCGAAATGACGCCCACCAACGTCACCAGGGGCAAATCCAAGCCTTTGGCGATCATTTGCGTGCCCACCAAAATATCAGCTTCGTGATTGATGAACCTGGACAAAAGCTGCTCATGCGTATCGCGTCCAGCGGTGGTGTCCCGATCCCAGCGGGTGATGCGAGCCTGGGGCCAGCGCTGCTGCACGCGGGCTTCGACTTCTTCCGTCCCTAATCCAAAATAGCGAATGCGCTTGGAACCGCAGATGGGGCATTCCTGGTGGGGCGGCTCGCGGCGACCGCAATGATGGCATGAAAGCATCATCCCCGGACGGTGATAGGTAAGCGGCATATCACAGCGCGGGCATTTGAGAACATGCCCGCAGTCGCGGCAAATGATGAAGGTGGCTGTGCCGCGCCGATTGAGGAAGAGGATGGCTTGCTCGCCGCGTTCCAGGGTTTCATCAACGGCCGTTGCCAGCGCCCGACTAAAAATGGAGCGATTCCCGGCTCGCAGTTCCTGGCGCAAATCCACAATTTGGATGGGCGGCAGCGGGATGGTCATGGCATCATCAGGATCGTCGGCGCCTTGTTGGTAATGACTGATGATTTGCAGCCGCTCGGCCTGGCTCTGAATGCGCTGGCGATGGCCCATGACGCGCTTGGGCAGTTCTAACAACTGGTAACGGCCGCTGCGGGCGCGATGGTAGGTTACAACATCGGGCGTGGCGCTGCCCATGATGACAACGGCCCCGGTGATACGGCCTAGTTCAACGGCCGTTTCCCGCGCATGATAATATGGCGGCGGCACCGGCGGCGTCTGCTTGTAGCTGGGGTCGTGCTCTTCGTCCAACACAATCACACCTAGATTGGGCAGCGGCGCAAATAACGCGCTGCGCGGCCCCACGATGATGTCGAACAGCCCTTGCCGCGCCCGCCGCCAGGTGTCGTAACGCTCGCCGGCCGTCAAACGGCTGTGCATAACGGCCACCCGGCCGGGAAAGCGGGCGGCAAAGCGCCGCACTGTTTGCGGAGTCAAGGCAATTTCGGGAACCAGGACAACGGCCGTTTCGCCACGTTCCAACGCAAACTCAATCGCCCGCATATAAATTTCAGTCTTGCCGCTGCCGGTCACGCCGTGAAGGAGGAAAGGGGTGAGGGATGAGGATTGAGGACTGAGAACGTCAGCATCTTCACTCAGTCCTCGTTCCTCAGTCCTCAGTCCTTCGCTTTCCAACATGGTCACCTTCACGCGTCCCCACGCCCGCGCCTGGTCGGCGGTCAGCATGGGTGCCTCGGCGGGGACAAAGTCGCGGTCGGCCAACGGGTCGCGCCACACCTCTTCAGAACCGAGGCGGATGAGGTCGAGATTGACCAGTTTTCGCAAATGGGCGATGTTGGTTCCGGTTTGGGCGTAGATGTCGCTGACAGGAACAGGGCGAGCTTCTTGAGTCAGCAGGGTCAGGATATGGTGGTATTTTTCGGCTTTTCGCAGACGCAGAATGTGGGTAAGCGCTTCTTTGTGGGAAACAGCAAGAATTATGAATGGTGAATTGTGAATTGTGGATTGTGAATATTTGTCGTTTTCTGTTGATTGTTGACTGTTTTCTGTTGACTGTTCTCTGCTGACTGTTGATTGTTCGCGGATGATAAGTTTGGCATCGATGAGAGCCTGAATATGTTTTTTAGTTACCCCGGCAGCGGCGAGAACGGCCGTTTCCTCCGGCAGCGGGTCGTCAATTTCGATGAGATAGCGCAGGATGTCGGCTTGTTTGTTGGCGCGGCCTAGTTGGGTTACGGCCGTTTGTACGCGTTTCGGCCCGGCAATCAGTTCGGCGGTACGGATTTTCTTGGGACGGGCGCGGGGCGGGTCAAGGACAGACGCTTTGCGTAAAATGCCGCGTTTGACCAGTTGGTCAACGGCCGTTTTCCATTTCATCTTGGGCAGCGCCCGGCCAATCTGCTTACCGCGCAAATCCCCTTTCTCGCGCAGCAAGGCAATAAGCTTTTCCTGCAATTCGGTGAGACGGCCGTCGCCATCCCAATACGGATTGATGTCTACCGTAATATCCGACCAGCGGGTGAGACCGGGCGGCAGCATGAGCCGGATACAGCCATTGAGTGGGGCCAGATAAGCCTGGCTCATCCATTGGGCCAGTTGAATTTGATACGGCCGTACCACCGGTTCCTCGTCAATCAAGGCAATAACTGGCTTGGTTTCCTCCACTGGAGCCACATCAGAAAAAGCGATGATGATGGCTTGCGCCAGCCTTCGGCCAAACTCTACTTCAACCAAATGGCCGATGCGGAGAGACGGCCGTAAATCGGTCGGCACGTGGTAATGAAACGTCCCTTCCAGCGGCGCCTCGATGTTGATAACCAGTTCGGCAAACATAGCGTATTGTAGCGCTTCAAGCATAAAAAAACGCCCTGGCTATGTCAGAGGCCAGGGCGTTTTGATTGTTCAGAGATGCTAAAATAAATGGTTAATCGGCGACAACGCGGGCCTTTCGCAATCGAGGCAGCGCCAACAACATCGAAAATGCAAACAGCGCCGCCGCAGCGATCAGCCATAAACTATTTGAAACATCGCTTGTCCCAACATCGCGCAGGGTGACGGCCGTTGGCGAAAAGTTCATTTGATAATCTTCAACTTCGCCGCCAGTCGCCGCGCCATTGGGGCTGGCCGTGCCGCCATAGGCCTCAGCAAGTCCACAACCGCCGCCACCGCCAACATCACGCGGCGTCAAACGCGCGCGTAAGAAAAAAGTTGCCCCATCGGCCACGCCCGCTGGCAAAGCAAAGGTGGGGTTATTTGTCCCGGCGGCAACCAACTGATTCTGGATTACGTGTTCGGAATTAGTCAGTGTGTCGTTAAAATCACCGTCGCTGCCCACCGTTACGCCATCTGTAAAATCCAGCCAGACGTTGAGGCAAGCAGCGGCGCTGGAAACGACGCTCATTTCGGCCGTTCCATCACTCCAATTACCGCTAAAACTTACACCATCCTCATCATCGCCAGCAACAGCGCACGTGCCAACAGCAAAGTTGGTCGTTCCATCATCGCCAGTCGCTGTCGCATTAGGTTGGCCGTCCAATTCCGCTTCAACGCAGCTTCCCATGTACGTAACCATATCCAATGAATGGCTGGGGCCGCTGTCGCCGCTGGTGGTGTTGTAATTACCGGCAGTTGTGCCTGCACCGGTATCGGGCAAGTCGCCCCAATCTGTCGCTGGCGCAAAGTTGAAGCTGGCCAAATACGCCGAGTTACCAGGGCAATAAGCAGCAAGATTGTCACGCGCAGTCTGGGGATCCGTTACACCGGTACAATACTCTTCCCAAACCAAGCTTTGTACAACGGCGCCTTCATAATCCATAATCACCCAGCGATAAGTGCCATCGGCGCCAATAGACACATAGGATTCACGGGCCGCTACATATTCAACGTGGTAATCTACGCCATCATTAACGATGTTCAAAGGAGCTGTTAGCGAACCTACCACCGGCGCGCTGTCCGTTACCCCAGGAGACGGATAAACAGATGGGTTAGGAAGCACAGTATTTCCCAACCCTCCAGGAGCGTCCTTGGCGACAAACTCAATAACCCCATTGATGCCGCTGTTCAGTCTATTGCCGCCCATCATGATCTCATCAATCACCACAGGCTGACTAAAATCAAGAACTATAGTTACAGGATTAGCATGGCTGGTCGAATGCCAATACCGGAAAACGCTAGAATCCCCTAAATAATCAAACGGGAAATCGTTTGCAGATGTGTCTGGGTCTTCGGCTCGATAATTTTCATCCTGTCCAATCTCGGGGATTGTTACAGTAACATCAACACCGGAACCATTTACATTGGTGTATGTTTCAATATAAGGATAACCGGCAGGGGCGTTGGCTAAAAGCCCCCAATCCAAAAAAGCGGTAAGAGGAACGGCCTGGGCATCGGGCACGGCCGTTGGGTTAAACCCATTTACAAATAATAATAATAAAACGAAAAGCAACCCTAAAAAGAGTTTAGCTCCACGTTTTTTCTGCTGGCGTTGCCGACCCGATTTTACATCTTGTCCGACAGCGATGCGCGCACCATTAACTTTTTCTGCAAAATTCATTTATCTTCTCCTCAATAGCTTGAATTATTTAGACGCCGGGGGACATTGCTCGGTTACTTTTATGGCTAATCACACAATTATACATAAATCTCTCAAGTGATCATATTTTCCCCCAATTGTGCCGGCACGACTGTCGCAGTTGCTTGTTATCCCCACTTCATAAGGTTATCATTATGGCCTGATTGTTGTTCCAAGCCATCGCGCCTGGGCTTGGGAAGAAAGCAACAAAACAGGTGAATTAACAGCATGGACAACAAAATGAAACTTGATAATTACGGCCGTTCCTACCTAACCCTGACCCTCGAAATAAACAAACACATAGACGGCTACGTAGACGCTTACTACGGCCCGGAGGAGATTAAAACGGCCGTCGCCGCCACACCCAAACGCGATCCGGCCAAACTGCTGGACGACGTAACCGCGCTGCAAGCCAACATCCCCGCCGCCGACCCGGCCCGGCAGGCGTACCTGACCGCCGCACTGCGGGCCATCGAATGCACGGT